>DAIQOU010000091.1:0-12432 GCA_036787725.1 Bacteroidales bacterium | reverse complement strand
ACACGAAACAGATAAAGTCAGCAGTGAAATAATTAATATTTTTAATTTTATCTTTTTCATAATATTTATTATTGATTTTAGAAACTAACATTTAATCCCACATTATACACGCGTTGGATCGGATATCCCATTCCGTTTCCTCCCATTTCCACATCCCAAAGGTCAAATTTGCTAAACAAAAGCAAGTTTAATCCGCTGGCATATACCCGAAGATTGGAGATTCTTGCTTTTTCTGTCAACTTTTTAGGCAAAGTATATCCCAACTCTACCGATTTTAACCTCAAAAAAGAGCCGTCCCGTTGAAACCAAGTGCTGGCCTGTGTATTGTTGTTTACTACTTCTGTCGATAACCGAGGCCACAAAGCATAAATATCTCTATTGGTTTCAGACCAATAGCTATCGGCCCATGCTTGCAACATGGCATTGTTATTTTTACCGCTATGGATAACCTGATTGGTGTTCGGATCATTATTTTTATAAATATTTCGTTGCAAGAACGGTCCCATCGCTACCGGATCGATAAAGAAAGAAGACTGAGCTGATCCTTGGAAGAAGAAAGAAAAATCAAAATTCTTATATCCGGTTGAAAGTCCGAATCCGTACATAATTTCCGGAGTTTCGGTAAAACCGATGGGTACAAAATCTTGCGAATCAATAAGTCCGTCATTATTTATATCCTTATATTTAATATCTCCGGGCAGGTATTCTCCAAACGTTTGTCTCGGCGAATTGGCTATATCGGCTTCGTCAATGAAAAGCCGTTCTGCAATTAACCCGCGCTGTTGTTTAATTTTCAATCCTTTATTATACAACCAGGGATAAGGATAGTTAGGTTCGTCATATACTTCAAACTTATTGGTAGCATAAGTAAAATTGGCTCGTCCGGTTAACCAGAAATCTTTATTGAAAGAATGATTTACATCCACAGACACTTCAAATCCATGAGAAGAAGCTTCTCCCACATTCGAACGTAGCGGCGCTTGCAGTCCCATGGTTGCGGGAATGGAAGTACGATCCATCAATATATTTTTCCGGTATTCTCTAAAATAATCGGCCTGTATTTCAATCTTATCCAATATACCCAGCTCAATCCCTGCATTTAATTTTTTAGAAGTTTCCCAGGTTATTCTATCATTGGCATATCGGGAGATAGACATAATATAAGCATAATTGGTGAGATTGGTACCATACCTTATCGTATTATAAGGATTTCTCAAATCTACGTTGGAAAGATAAAAAAAGCGGTCGTGTTTTTCACCTATAGCATCATTTCCCACCAATCCGTAAGTTGCTTTCAGTTTTAATTTAGATATTTTATCCGCTATTTTTCCTTCCCAGAACTTTTCATTGGAAACCAGCCATCCGCCTCCTACGGAAGGGAAGAATCCGAAACGTTCTTTCTTGGCAAACCGTTCCGATCCGTTGTATCCGAAATTACCTTCTATAAAATACCGGCTGTCATAAGCATACGTTAAACGCCCGGAAAGTCCCAAATTCCTTAATGCCAACGACTGCTGAAGATCCCCGCCATTATATGAATCCAATTGTTGTCGAGCTGTTCCCACCAACAAACCGGATACTGCATGTTTTTCATTGAAAGTGCGATTATAATCGACTGCTCCTTCAAAATAAAAAGCAGTAGAGATAAGTTTCTCCGAACTTCCTATTTGAAGAAATTCGGTACCGCCATTCGGATTTATATTAAACAATTTGAATTGATCGGTAAGGGGATCATACGAAGAAACTCCATAATAAAAAGGATTATATTGCCGATTAATATCGAAATAAGCATCCCGCGTAGTACTCCCCAGCGCCCGGAAACCCAATCCTTCCGTAACAAAATCCAGTTTTTGTTTGAACTCCAATTGAGCGATCATAACGGACTTGGAATAATCTTTATGTCCCCGCACCATTTCTGCATACGGATTCAGGTAATGATAATTTTCCAATCCGGTGGATTTATTTCCGAATAAAGGATGTTGTGTCGAGGAAAATTCCGGATCATTACTCGGATATGTTTTAGGAAAAGAAACCGGATTGGCAGCCATGGCCATTCCAAACAATTCGGATCCGCTGTAAATGGGTCCCTTGTAATCTTCAAACGATCCGCTCAACCGAACATTCAAATCGGTTGTTTCCGTTACTTTGATATTTACGTTGGAACGAAGTTGAATCCGTTGCAGATTGATGTTATTATTGAAATTATTCTTCGATTCTCTTTTCAAGACTCCTTTGTCATTTGAGAAGGCTCCTGCCACATAATAACGAGCCACTTTTCCTCCTCCGCTGAGACTTAAATTAGCCCGTTGGTTGGAGGCAAAATCATTGAACAATTCATCATACCAATCGACAGCCGGATACACATACGGATTTCCTCCCCGTATCGTAGCATCAATCTTTTCGTTCGAATAAATATTGCCGCTTGTATTGAGGGGGTCGCGTGTCATAACCGCTTCATTACTATATTTCATATAACTGATGGGATCCACAATATCGACTGTAGAAGTAGGACCCGAAAAAGAATTTTCAAGACGTAAATTGATTTGTACCTTTCCTTCCTTTCCCTCTTTTGTTGTAACCAAGATTACTCCATTAGCTCCTCTTGCTCCATACAAAGCCGTTGCACTGGCATCTTTCATAATCGAAAAACTGGCAATATCATCTACTTGCAAACGGGCCAGATCTTCAGACGTTAATTCCACGTTATCAATCAAGATCAACGGGTCTTTTTTGTACCCGAAAGTAGTCACCCCGCGAATAAAGAAATCCGAGTTATCTCTTCCCGGCTCTCCGGATCGTTGATAAGATACAAGCCCGGCAATCCGTCCTCCCAAGGCAGAAGTAAGATTACTGCTGGGCACTTTCAACTCGCTGGGTTTTACCGTAGAAATAGAACTTACCACACTATTTTTCTTCTGCTTGGCAAAAGCCACAATCGTTACTTCCTCCAATTCATCCACATTTTCGATCAACGTCACGGTTATTTGTGATTTTCCTGCCACCGGAACCTTTTGGGTTTGCATTCCGAGAAAAGACACACGCAATACATCTTTATCCGTAACTTCAATCTTAAATTTACCATCCATATCCGTTATTACTCCGCGGGTAGTCCCTTCTACCACTACGTTTGCTCCGGGAATGCTTTCTCCCATTCCGTCCACAACAACACCTGTCACTACTTTATTCTGTTTCACCTCTTGTGATGAATTATTGTCAGGAAATGCATATGCCTGAAAACTATATATCATACAAGCAAAACAAAATAAAATCAATCGGTTCAAATAGTTAAATTGAACAAATTTTGCTTTTCTAAAAAAATGTTTTTCATTCATCGTATTATAATTAATATATATGAGTATCCTTCCTCACCGCAATCACAATCAACTGATTTTCGGCAAATAACAATCAAACAATAAGTAAATATTCTTTTTAAGAAGTTTTTATCCGTTAGTTTTAGTTTGCTTTAATTTCCTCCTGAAATAATAATTAATGCCAAGCCCGCAATAAAAAGAATAAACATACAAGTTAATAAAGAATTCACGGTTCTGTTTCCACCCTTAAACTCTTTCCATATGAATACTCCCCACAGGGCAGCAATCATAGGTGCTCCCTGACCCAACGCATAGGAAATGGCTGCACCTGCTTTTCCGGCAGCGATATAACTGAAAGCAGTCCCTACCCCCCATATAATTCCTCCCAATATTCCAACCAAATGGGTTTTGAAAGTTCCTTTGAAGTATTCCGCATAAGTTACCGGCTCTCCTACAAACGGTTTTTTCATCACCAATGTGTTAAATAGGAAGTTACTGGCTAAAATCCCCAGAGAGAAAATGAAAAAAGCAGAATAAGGAGTAGCCATGCCGGGAGTAGGATTTTCGAAGTTCTCCAAATCCATGGCAGCTGCGACAAATCGATAGAAAAAAGACATCAATATACCGGCACAAACCGCAATAATAATTCCTTTCTTCTTGGTTTTATTCTCTTCGGACGAAGTCTTCATTTTGCCCGAAGCAATACCATTGAAAATAATGGCAACAACAATCAATGCAACTCCCAAGAATAATATGACGGGATCTCCTTTCGGAGTGCTGAAATAATTGATAAACACTCCCAATACCAATGCCAGCCCCACTCCAAGAGGAAATGCTACCGACATTCCCGCGAGAGAAATAGACGCAGATAATAATATATTTGCAGCATTAAAAATAATGCCTCCGACTACTGCGCTCCAAAAGTTCTCACTGCTCACCTGTCCCAAATCGGTCATAAAACTCCTTCCCTGATCTCCGAAACTTCCCATAGTAAATCCTAACAAAACGGATAAAAGAACAATTCCGATCACATAATCCCAGTAAAAAAGTTCATAACGCCATGTTTTGGCCGCTAATTTTTGTGTGTTTCCCCAAGATCCCCAACACAGCATGGTTATTACACAAAGTAATATTGCCAAAGGATAATTTTCTACAATAAACATGATATCTTCATTTAATAGTTAACATTTATCGGACTATCCGAGTAAACCACATAATCCCACGTTCTGAGTTCATATTCGGGATGCGGATTGTTTACCACGATTTTCACGGTATGTTTTCCTTTCGGCAATTGATATTTCCAAAAAAGATCATACCTCCTGAGCCTGTAATCTGTATACAACTTGGCAGTTTCAACCTCCTTTCCGTCAATGCTCATGGTTGCATCAAATACATAATGAGGTAATCCTCCTCTTTTCATGCCGGCTTCTCCGCGCAAAGCAAATCCCGTTCCTTCAAATTCAAAATTAATTTCTTCAAAATCCCGCTGATGAAATCCTTCTTTCAGAATAGGATACATTCCTTCAAAACATTGTTCCAACTTGACTTTACGGGGAACTTGAATTTTAATTTGTACTGTTTCTCCTTCTGTTTTTCCCTCGTTCCGACTGATGGTTTCCAATGCGTGTTTGAAGCTTATCTCATATACTTTATTCAGAGACATGTCGGTATATTTAAAATCCATTGCCTCTGCATCTTTCAATCCCATTTTCCAATAATCGGGTATATTATTATATCCCAGCATAGTGCCCAATATTCCTCCCGCAGAAGAAGGGTTGCAATCGGAATCCTGGCCTGCACGGGTAGAGATTTCCATTGTTTTGGTAAAATCACCTTGTCCGTACAGTAATCCCAACACAATATAAGCAGCGTTTATTTTGGCTTCAATATTAAGCGGAACAAATACTCCTTCCGGACAGCCTACATCTTCCGACCATTTTCGTTGTATTTCGAACCATGTCCGATGCCAATCATCCGGATATTGTTGATGCCATTGAATCACGTCATAAATACATTGGTAAAATTTACTTTCTTCCGGGATGGTTTTCAAAGCTTCTGTTACAATGAATTCAACATCATCCGAAATAAAAGCGAGACTATACATAGCTCCGACATATACCCCTCCATACCATCCGTCTCCGTAATTCATGATATGCCCGATCTTATCACTTATATCGGATGCCGTATTGGGCATTCCCGGACACATAAGGCCGGCAAAATCAGCCTCAATCTGATAATCAATATCATCTGCATGGGGATTATTTATCCAATGACCCGATTCGGGAGCTTTTATACCATGCATTATATTATACCGAGCTGCTTGGTTGGCATGCCATAAATTATAACCGGCATAGGCAAAAGCATTGGCAAACGAATCCACCGGGGCATCGATACCCAATCTTTCTATTATATCTACAAATGTCAAATCCATGTAGATGTCATCAAACAGGTCCGGCCAAGTAAGCATTAAATGCTTGGTCCAACCTTCTCCCCAATAAATCGGCTGATAATCCTGAATGTAGGTACCGTTAAACCTGAATTCGGTGTGACTTCCGAAAGAGACACCAATCGTTTGTCCCGCCCAACCCCCTTTCACTTTTTCTTGCAACGTATTCTTTGATATCTCAACCGTTTCCGGCAACGAATATTCGGAGGAATTTTCTTTACAAGAAGTAAAGAGCATTGTTGTAACGAAAAAGCCAAAAGAGAATATGTTTATTAAATAATTCATACGTTCATTAAATTAACTTGTTATAATTCATTTTGTACTCCCAGAATGGCATAGCCGTAGGCAGGTAATGAAATTTCATATTTATCGGATGAAATGGGACTTGCCGATTGGCCGGTCAATAAATCCACAGGCACTTGCCGTTGAGATATTCCGGTATTTTTAATATCAACAGAGATGGTCTGAGGTGTATCCCGGAAGTTAAAAACGACCAGCGCTGCTACATTTCCATCTTTATTGGTCCTTTTGAATGCAGTATATTTTGTATCATCATTCGTAGGCAGACAAATCCGTTGGCCGGAAGGAGCAAGTGCCGTATAACTGTTTTGAGTTCGAATCAAATTATAAAAAGCTTCTTGTTGCTCTTTGCTCCAGGTCGGCAGTATAAATTGTGCTATATACTCTCGGTGATGATCACCATAGTGATTTACCAATATGGTTCCCAATGTACTTAGATAAGCTGTCTCAAAAATACGTTCTTCGGGAGTTGCCGGAATTTCCCACATCGGAGGCGTAATGGTAACTCCGTTGAGAGAATTGGCAATATCACGATAATTTTTCAGTTTTTCATCCAATCCGGCGGGGGTTTGAGCCCGTCGTCCCGCAAGAGCATCGCTTCTTTTTCCACCTCCCCAGCCATACAAATCAAATCCCTGAATACTGTTAAAGCGAAACCTTCCTATAAAATTATAAACATCCCACGATCCTTCCGCATTCGTAATCATCCCGTGGCGATTTAACACCTTAATAATATATTCCTCAATAATGGCATCATTAATACCGTCATATACTTCGGGAGCATCCAATAGCAAGCCATCGATGCCTTTAGCGGCCCAGAAGTTAAGATAATTCTTACATTCATCCCTCCACTCTTGGTTATTGAAATTATAAGAAGGAATACGCCCGCCGGCTCCGTCGGTATTGCCCCAGGCCGAATAATAATAAGCCTTGGCTTTTTCATTCCAAAACCAGCTGTCATTGTGTTTGGTTTGGCTGAAATGAAACCATTTCCGTTCTTTACTATCTGCATTTTTCCCTTGGTCCTCGCAAGCTTTTTGGAAAAAAGGAGCCTCATGCCAACAATAACCGACATTTCCGAAGAAAATGATCTTCATATCCCGGGCATGCAATTCTTTAATCAATCGCTCAAAGTCTTCCATCGTACCGATAGAAGGGTCGATAGCGTAATTATTGGTTGCTCCCAATCCTCCCCATACGGCAGGGTCTCCTTCATAAGGAGCGGACAATTCCACAATCTTAAAGCCTTGCGACTGAATTATATCCAAGCTATCGATAATCGAAGGCAATGTTTGGCTGTACACTTTAGGGTAATAACGGGTCATACCGGAAAAATCCTCCCACCAGTTGGCCGTTTTGGGAGAACCGTATCCGTAAACAGCAAATTCCTTACTGCCGGCCCGGTTCCCGTTTTCTGCCGACAAAACAGTTAACCGGAGATAACGATAGTTTCCTTTTACCTGTTGAGAAAAGTTATTTCCAATAAATCCGGCGGATTGATCTGCAAGCAACTCCCATTGTTTTTTGTCCAACGATCCTTCAATAATAAAAGACCATTTATCTTCATTGGTAAATAATTGAGTAATTTCCCGGATATCACAAGGATTTCCCAAATCTACACACAGCCATTGAGGAACCTCATTTCCATCCGCTTGCCAAAAGGTACGAGGATTTCCATCCAATGCCTTGTATTGAGAATATTCATTCCTGTTAAAAGAAGAAGTGGAGGCTGCTGTATTCAGCGCCAAATTAATGACCGGATTATGAGAAGGATCCGGTGTTTTCTCTCCTTCGAATCCAAAAACCTTCAGTTCGCAACTGTTTGCTATATAGCCCGAAGAAGAACCCAATACCGTTAATTTAATAAAATGATAATTCCCTTCGACCGCTGAATTAAAATTAAAGCCTTGGTCGCCTTGCGTTTTATCCAACAACATTTCCCATTCATGATTATTCTTGGAGCCTTCTATCTTGAATTTCCAATTATCATATTCTTTAAATATTTGTTGGACAGCCGTAACTTTACAAAGTTGCCTTAAATCAACGGTTATGGACTGCGGATAAGTATCGGTTGCTTTCCAATAAGTGGAAATATCTCCGTCGGCGGCCTTATCGGGTTCATAAGCCGGTTGTTTGACATGATTAAGAAAATGTTTGCCCAATGCCAAGTTATTTCCCAACCCGGATCCGTTAATTATTAATTCTTTAGAAGAAGGTACCAACTTATTATTTGAATCAAGGATCGTCAATTTGACATACCGGTAAATTCCTTTCACACTTTCGGAAAAAGTAATCCCGGCGCCTCCTTTGGTTTTATCCACTAGCAGGAGCCAGTTTTCCTTATCGACAGACCCTTCAATTTTAAATTTCCAAACATCCGATTGTTCAAATGTCTGGCATATCTGATTAAGCACATAGTTTTGTTTAAGGTCGACCATTAACCATTGGTTTTCTTTCTTGGATTTAGCTTTCCATAGAGAATTAAAATCATTATCGATCGCTTTACCGGGTTGATAATTCTTCCCGGCAAATGACGATGCCGTTATCTCCCCTTCAAGAGCCAGATTCTTGTTTTTTGAAAACACCGGGGCGCCACAGGAAAAGAACAAGCCGATAATAATTGATATGAACAGTAATTTCGTTTTCATAACTTTAATTATTCTTCAGTTAACATGGATGGAGGAGCATCTGCAGGTTTGCTTCCCCACGATTTATTGGGTTTATTTCCCATTTTTAATACCAGTTTTCCTCCGTTTACCAATTCGGAATGGTAAAACCACGGTTTATTCAGTTTTTTTCCGTTCAAGGTAGCAGATTGAATATATTTATTCTCTTTGGAATTATTAACGGTCTCAATAATAAATTCTTTTCCGGAATAATACTCCGGATCCAATCGAATGGTTATTTTATCAAAAAGAGGACTGCCTATTTCATAAAAAGGCTTCACGGACCCTCCGCCATTCATTTGGAAAAGTCCTATAGCGCTCATCACAAACCAAGCGCCTCCCTGTCCTTGATCTTCATCGCCGGGCCAACCGTGCATGGGAGTGATTCCATAATACTGATCCATTACTGCGCGGGACCATTTTTGAGTCAGCCAAGGCTTTCCGGAATAATTAAACAAATAAGCAGCTTGCATATTGGGCTGGTTGCCATGATTGATATAGGCTGCGGAAAATCGATCTCCCGGAGGAGAAAAATTATACTCGGCCGATATTTCAAACCCTTCATTTAACCGATTGTTAAATTCCTCTTTTCCTATCATTTTTACCAATTCATTCATATCATGCGGAACACACCAAGTGTATTGCCAAGCATTTCCTTCTACAAATCCGGACCCGAGCCAAGACCAACTGGTGGATTCCCGGTCCTTAATTATCGGTTCAAAGTTTTCCAGCCAACTGCCGTCACTATATCGGGGACGCATAAATTTGGTAACGGGATCAAAAACATTCTTATAATTATGAGCTCTTTTTATAAAATACTCGTAATCCTGTTGTTTGTTTAAGGCCTTAGCCATTTGTGCTGCATTCCAGTCATCAAAAGCGTATTCCAACGTATTGGATGTAGGCCCTTCATAGGTGGTACCGAATACATTATGATGAGACTTGGGTCCGTAAGGCACATAACCGTACTTTTTATACATATCCATATGCCGGTTTCCTACCAATCCACCCGACGGATGGGCTAAACCCTGTATATCGATTGTTTTTTTAATCGCTTCAAACACTCTTTCCGCATCATACTTCCGAATTCCTTTTTGATAAGCGCTTACAATCAAGGGAACCTCATGTTGAGCGCCCATAATATCACAATATTCTACCCCCGGAGGCCCGTTGGGAAGCCATCCTCCCCGATCATAATACTCCAATAAGGAAACAACCCACTTATTCATCATATCCGGCGTTGCCAATGCCCACAATTGATTCAAATTCCAAAAAGTATTCCAAAAAGCGTCACAACCGTATATGGGAGAACCGGGATCTTTTAATTGAGCAATTTGTTCGTTCATGTCTACATATTTCCCGTCTACATCACTGAAAATCGTACGGGAACAATAAGAACGATACAAATTGGTATAGAATTTACGTTTATTATCTTCATCTTTATCTTCTATGCGAATCGTCGACAGAATTTTCCGCCATTCGGTTCTTGCATTTTCGTGCATGGCATCAAAATCCCAACCCAAGGGATCCGATTCGACTTCCATATTTTTGCGGGCATTCTCTATACTTACATATGATATGGCTGTTTTTAGCCGGATTATTTCTCCATCCCGCGTATCAAAATTCATAAAAGCTCCGACATCTCCTCTTCCCCAACATATGGGAGCAATCGTATCAATATAATTGTTCACCCAGGTTCCAAATGATTTCATGGGTTTATCCACTTTTGCCACAAAATATACTGTATAATCATTCAGTAAGTTAGTGGGTTCATCATAAGAAGACTGGGTTGAAAAACCTTCTATTTCATAATCATTGATTCTCCTTATACTTGCCCACCGAACAGAATAAGGATATTCGGAACCGTTTTCCAAATCAAAAAGAATCCGGGATTCTTTCGATTCGGGGAATGTATACCGTTGAAATCCGGTACGGGTAGTTGAAGTTAATTCCGCCCGGATATTATAATCATCCAATACAACGGAATAATAACCTAATTTTGCACTTTCTTTTTTATGATCAAACCTTGATCTGTAGCCGCTATCGGGATCTCCTTCATTTCCGGGATGGATTTTCAGCGGACCGGTTACCGGCATAGTCAATAAACCTCCCATGGTCCAACTGTGAATATGACTGAATCCGATTATTTCGTTAATAGTATATTCATAGCCTCCTCTCCATACATTTCCCTGATTATCAGGACTTAATTTAACCATTCCAAAAGGCATGGAAGGTCCCGGATATTGCATCCAACGGGAATCGTGGTTCCCAATCATCGGATCCACATAATCACAGACATCTTTAGTTTGAGCGAAGCTATTGAATGTAAACAAAGATATAATTAACAGGCATATGGTTTTATGTGTTTTCATGAGAGATTTTTTGTATCCGGCCGAAGATGATCCGGCCGGAAAGATTTCTGAAATAAAAATACTACTTATTCAGCAGTTTATAGCCCTTGCCATTTACTACTACAATATTCAAACCTTTAATAGCAGGGATAGAGGTACCGTAATTTCTTCCGACCAGTTGTCCGTTTACGTTATACAAACGGATTTCGCTTTCTTCTTCCACAATAATGCGATCCCCATTTAAATAAGGCGCTTTTTCGGAAGATAATTGAGGCGATTCAATGGAAGTTATATCCTCTTCTCTTTCATACCACATAGGACAAATGTAAACAGAAGTATTGGGAGTATAGGTTGCCATTTCAATGTAGCGCAGTTCCACTCCGGTACCGGCTCTTCCGGTAAAATCCAGTTTTATTTCAGTCCATTCATTGGGAACCACAGTATATTCATTGTTAGAATGATACCATTCGGACTCTCCTACGTTATTTTTAAGAACCATTACAAATTTATCGTTAGGGCTCTTTACAAAGAAACTCAATACCGGTTTATCTTTTTCTATTTTAATTGAATGTCCCTCATTGAATGTCCAGGTATACACCCACCACCAAGTCCATCCTTCTCCTTCTTCCATAGCACGAGATGTCAATTTAAAGATGTTGTCGACATTCACATCGGAAGGCAACCCTTCTTTTAATTCGGCGTCTAACGAAACAACCTCCATTTGATACGGATTCTCAATCCAAGAATTGGTAGTAAAAGTATACGTATCGGCAATATCTAACAAATTTTGATAAACAGGCACTATTTTTTCTCCTTGAAAATCAGTCGGTTTATCCCAATAAGGAAATACATAAGCCTGTACATCATTACTTACCGGAGCAAATTCTATACTTTTTATTTTCTTACCGGAAAGCGCCGGATCGGAAAGATTCATCGCAACCGTATTCCACTGATTGGGAATTAATCCTCTACGCCAGTGATAAATAGGACCTCCATCTTCCCCTTTAATAAGAATCTGGATATCATCATTATTGGAATATACCAACACTTTAAGCAAGTTGGTAGTGGAGGAAATTACAGGCGCCTCGTCAAATGTTATCACCCCGTTATACCAGTGTTTCATTTCTTCTCCTGACGGGGCGCTTTCCACCATAATAATATTTTCGGTATCTACGCCTACATCAGGCAATGCTTCCGGCAATACGACCTTATTTATCGCTTTAAGGGTAACTTTATCTCTTTCATTATAGGTAAATGTAAGATCTTCGGGATAAGAAAGATCGACAAACACACTTTGAGCTTTTACCGTTACCTGCATAATGAACAGGAACAGTACTCCAAAAAATAATTTAGAATAA
>DAIQOU010000555.1:0-3344 GCA_036787725.1 Bacteroidales bacterium | reverse complement strand
ATTAAAAACATGGACCATGTATTCGAAGGCTGTACCAACAATAAATTCGAATTGGCCATCAGCCCTTCAAGTTCAACGACAACACTTCAACTGAATTATTCCGGGCCCAATGTAAACAACCTGAAAAATTTGGATGGAACTCCATTGCCCTCTACCGTAACCGTACCGGCCAATTCTTCCACTTTCAATCTTCCTTACCAAGTGGTCGGACCGGTAGCTTCCAATGGAGGAGACTTTACTATCGCCGTTTCTATTCCGGGATGCGGAGATCCTTGGACAAAAACAGTCAGTGTATTTTCGAAATTAGCAGCAACCCCGGTAATAAAAACGCCACCCTGTCCGGGGGGATTCAATGGAGTAGTCGGATTTAATATCACCGGCGGATCACCGGCTGCACAAATGAGTTTAAACGGAGGCAGTACCTGGCAACGAATCAAAGATATTTCCGGTTTGGCTGCAGGTACCCATACAGTGCTGCTGAGAGATTCTGTCAGTTGTAACATCGAAACACTTCAAATAAAAGTGGAAGAAAGCGAAGATCCGGAATTAACGGTTTCCGGCACGGATGTATGTGCTAATTTACCGTTTACCTTGACCGCTTCCGCTCCTTCATTAACTTCTCCGGTGTTCAAATGGTATACCAATTCGAGTAAATCCCAATTATTATACACCGGAAATCAATACACCATAGCCGGCGGGCTCACAGCAAATAAAAGCTATTATGTGGAAGTTACGGCTTCCGGATGGAATTGTTCCAAAGGAATGGCGGTGAATGTCCTGGTAACTCAACCGGCAACAGCAGCAATCATTCAAGCAAACGATCTTTCTACTTGTTACGGTACAGATATTACCCTCACCTCTTCCGCCCCTTCGGTGAGTAATCCGGAATTCAAATGGTATGAATCCCAAACAGATGTCAATCCCATTCATACCGGATCCGAGCTGGAATTAACAAATATTACAGCTACTAAAATTTATTATGTAAGTGTTTCCGGAGATGGTGTTTGTGAAAATCAAATTAACAATCGTAAACCGGTTACTGTATCCGTATTCGGAGACATTATGGCCGGTACCATCACCGGAAACCCGAGAATATGCCCGGGAGGAGACGTTTCATTGACCGGACCCGGAAGTACCGGAGGAAGCAGCACCTACACCTATCAATGGCAATCGAGCGAAGACAAAACAAACTGGACGGACCTTTCCGGAGAAACCGGCTTGGATTTAACTTATTCGGGCTTAGCGGGCTTGACTTATTTCCGCAGAATAACCACCGATAATTGCGGAACCAAAATCTCCAACGAATTTTCTGTAAATATAGCTCCTGAAATGGCTTATTGGAGTAAAACACCGGAAGACAACAACTGGAACAACCCTAACAACTGGACCGATGAAAACGGGAATGCATTGAATAATGTACCTTCCGAGTGTACGGATATCCATATCCCGGGAAATGCTTCCACTTATCCGGATTTGGACTTTGCTACCACTCCGAGAAGCCTTTACGGAAATCCGGTTTGTAACGATATTACATTTCATTTCGGAGCGGAAGTGGCCAAACAGAATCATTTAACTTATAACAAGGCATATATTCGGTATAACTTCGGATATTATCAGGGAAATACAAATGTGTACAGAACGGATGGAGATCCCCATTCGGCCGAGCCGATGAAACGCAACCGTTGGTATGCGCTGGCAACTCCGTTAAATAAAATTGTATCGGGAGACTTTTCGGTGGGCGGTTATCCCAACATCTGGCAACAGGGATTCAAAACAACGATCGGGCACAGCGGACAACTGGTAGGAGACTGGTATTCTCCCGCCAACACCAACGTAATGGATCCGGGCACGCAAGGACACTATGGAATAAGCGTTTGGGCAGCCCGTATGCAACCCTTCACGGGAGAAAACAAGCACGACAACCTCAATGCTTTGAAAGGAATTCTGGAAATGCCTTATTTCGAGGATCAATCGGTGAGCGATTTGCATCGGGTTCATTCCTATGAAAACGGAATAAGTACTTTTAAATACTATTACTACGATGAGCCTTCATTGGATTTTGTACCCGAATCGGTGCAACCTTACAGTACGATTGCCCGGGGAAATGAAGCTTATCGTTTTGTGACAGACGATCTTTCCAAGTGGGGTGCTGTTAACGGGGAATCTGCATTCAAAATGACAGTACCTGCCGGAGCTGAGATCATGATCGGAAATCCCTTCCTTTCTTCCCTTGATTTTACAGCATTCAAGAATGCAAATTCGGGCCGTTTGGAACAACACTATCGTCTGTATGAAACCCCGTGGAATACCTATGCTCCGGGATTAACCTCCGCATCCGGACTCATCCCCTCTTTCCAGGCTTTCTTTGTAAAAACACAGGGCACTCCCGGGACAACGACAGAATTGTATTTTCCGGTATCGGCATCGGTAGCCCGCTCGGGAGATTTTGTTTTGAAATCCTCCGAAACGGAAGAAAACATCCTGTATGTGGAAGCGCACGGAACGGAAGAAACGGTCAGTAAAGCCGTGATTCTGCTCAACGGTAACGATGCAGCCGAAAATATTCCGCAGTTGTTTATTGATGCTCAAAATGATACGGTAGCCGCCAAAGCTCCTCAGTTATATATCCGAGCCGAAGACGGATCGAAAAACGTATTGTTTAATGCAGGGGAGGCTGCCGGAGAAAAAACGATGGAGCTGGGTATCGAGAGTACTTCCGCAACGGAAGTGACCTTGAAGTTCAAAAACGTACAAAACCTCTTGGCCGGAGGATTGTATTTGAAAGATACTCGTACAGGAGATATAATCGACCTGACCGGTATGAACTCCTATACTTTCCGGCATGATCCTCAAGCACCTGACCGCTTTTTGTTATCGGTTACGGAACTGAGAGCTCCTACCGGAATAGAAGAAAACAAAGGTACATCCAACACCATAATCCGTACGGAAGGGCAAGTATTGTATGTCAGTTCCACAGAATCGGTTTCTTCTATAGCAGTTTATACACTGCAAGGAACACTCGTTTTGAAAGAAGAAAACCCGGACGCGGAATTTACTCGTAAGTTAAACACTCCTTCCGGCGTTTATCTTGTAAAAATCAACTATTCGGCAGGCAATACCCAAACCGAAAAAATAATTATCAAGTAAGTTCATAGCATTTTCTCTAGAAGAGAGTTGCAAAACCGGGCGTTTTGCAACTCTCTTTCTTTAAAAACGAATTTCAATTCCAACCTTTACAAATTCCAAAAGGCTTATATTTTAAGACTGCCTCTTCTTTTTTTATATCCATCCACTCTTTCAACATATAATCATTTCACATTCAAATAAAAACATTTTATACCAAA
>DAIQOU010000554.1:0-3344 GCA_036787725.1 Bacteroidales bacterium | reverse complement strand
GGATTATTGTACAAAACCAACCGTTCGACTGACAAAGTGAAACCGGCTTATTTTGAATCCGTAGCATTATGTCTTTATTATTAACAACTTATCAACAGTGAATAATTTATTTACAAAGTTTCAATAATTCTTGGGCTGCCACAGAATCGTATCCGAGTGTCATTGCTTTTTCGATATCTGATTTTGCTTCTTTCTTATCGGACAATAACAAACGTCCTCTAGCCCTTAACATATATAAGTAAGGAGCATCTTTTTTTTCGTTATCCAACGTAAGCGCTTTATTAATGTCTCCGATAGCTTGGCCTGTTTTTCCCATTAATAAATATAATTCTGCACGACCGGCATACAGTTCGGACTTACCGGGAAGTTTATCTATCAGAAAATGATATATTTTTTCGGCTTCGTCATATTCATTACGAAACTTACATAATGAAGCAATTCCCAAACGCCCGGTCAGTGAGTTCGGATTTAATTCTACAATTCGCTCAAAATCAGTCTGAGCCGCTTCATAGTTTCGAATCTGCAGGTAAAGCATACCCCGTTGATACAAAGCCTCTTCATTCGTAGGATAATGATCCAACAAAGTTGTGTAATCCATTATGGCTTCTTCCGGACGATTCAGTTCAACCAACAAAGAAGCCCGATTGGATAAAAAAGTAAGATGATAGGGAGATCGCCCTAAGGAAGCAGTATAAGAAATAAGCGCTTCTTCTAATTTTCCTTGTTGACGTTGTATGGTACCTAAATTAGAGAGGAGAAAAGTATTTCCGGGATTTCCCGGTTCTTTTTTCATTGCTTCTTTCAATGCATATTCAGAAGCATTTAAATCATTATTTTCCAAATACTTATAAGACAATTCGACATATTTATCGTAAGTCAGCGTCGAATCTTTTGAGACAGAGGTCAGGAAGAGTAAAAATATCGCAAGGATTTTCATTCTATTATGTTTAATTGCAAGTAACATCCGAAGCGATTGTTTCGGATGTTACTCTATTCAATTTAATCAACCTTCGACTAAATTTGGAGCAATCAGTTTATAACCTTTCCCATGAATATTAATAATTTCAATAGAAGGGTCATCTTTCAACAATTTACGCAGCTTTGTTATATATACGTCCATACTACGAGCATTAAAATAATTATCATTACCCCAAATAGTCTTCAAAGCATAATTCCGTTCCAAAATTTCATTTGCATGCGCGCATAACAGCCCCAGCAATTCACTTTCTTTCGTGGTTAGCTTAGAAGATTCTTCCCCCACGCTCAATGTTTGTTTTTGAGTATCAAATACAAAATTTCCTAATTTGTACGAAGCAACACTTTTGGCCTTCTTCCCATTTACCCGACGCAAAATGGCTTCTATCCGAAGGAGTAATTCCTCCATACTGAAGGGTTTGGTCAAGTAATCATCTGCTCCGATCTTAAATCCTTCCAATACATCCTCTTTCATTGTTTTGGCGGTTAAGAAAATGATTGGAATGGTTGAATTTATTTGACGAATTTCCTGAGCCAATGCAAACCCATCCTTTTTAGGCATCATTACATCCAATAAACAAATATCATATTGTTCTTTTGGAAATGCTTTGGAACCGGCTTCTCCATCTGCAAACAGATCCACAATATAACCTTTGGCCTGTAGATATTCTCTCAGGAGCATCCCTAAATTTTCATCATCTTCACACATGAAGATCCTTACTTTTTCTTCCATAATTATTTAATTTAAAATAGTTACTTTTTATTCTCACTTTTCGATTTTGCATGCATCGATATATAATTCAACGATATAATAAATTTTGTTCCCTGATTCACTTCACTTTCCACTCGAATAGAAGCATTATGATCAGTAATAATTTTTTTCACATACGCGAGACCCAAGCCAAATCCTTTCACATCATGACGATTTCCGGTATGAACTCGATAAAACCGGTCAAATATTTTCTTGAGATTTTCCTTCTTCATTCCGATACCATTATCTTCAATGGTTATAAACAGCTTATTACCCTCGTTATAGGTATGTGCTTTCAACACCAGAGGTACATCTTCTCTGCGATATTTAACGGCATTTTCCATCAAATTAAACAACACATTCGTAAAATGCATTTCATCTACAAAAACAACCGAATTTTCAGCTTCGGGATATACTTCCAGTTTTCCTCCGATTTTCTCTACTCTTAACGTAAATGTATGAGCAATGTTAGCCAATAAATCATTGGCATCCAGCTCTTTCATTTTCAATGACGTTTTTTGAGTGTCAAATAAAGACATTTGCAGTACTTTTTCAACTAAAAAACTTAATCGTTTGGTTTCATCATTAATAACCCCCGAAATATGATTAAATAATTGGGTAGATTTTATTACTCCCGAATCTTTTAGCATTTGGGCAGCCAACGAAATAGTGGAAACCGGCGTTTTAAACTCATGAGTCATATTATTGATAAAATCACTTTTCATCTCTGACAAACGCTTTTGTCTGAAAAATATATATATGGTAAAAACAAAAATAATCAACAACACAAAAGTAAAGCCAACGGTAGGAGCTATAAACTTGATAGAACTCCGGAGATAGTAATTCTGCGTCGGAAAATAAACCTGCAACGTATGCAATTGGGAAGGTGGATCTTTAGGAAATAATATTTGGGTAAAAATATCTTTTGCAGCTTCCCGGTTATAATCGGGACTGGAGCATACCACTTTTCTGTTTTTATCCGTAACGGCAAAACAAAACGGCAATTCCAAATCATTATTCATCAACTCGGCTCTTATATAAGCATCCAGCTTTTTTACATTGATTCGTTCCTCAATGGGCTTTAAATTAGCTTTATACATCAGAGCATTAATCACTTCTTGTTCCAATTTTGCATAATATATATAACGTTCCTGTGCCTCATCCTGCATTTCCTGCATGCGTTCAGCCAAAGCACTTTTACCGGGTCCGGGAGCAATAGGAGCCTTCTTTATTCCGGAAGTTCCCATATTAAAAACCGAAGTCCCGGGATTTACAATCTTCAAATTCACCGGGCTACGCCCCTTTAGTCCGATTTTTTTTCCTTCTTCTATAAACAGCGCTTCCGTTTCGTCCAATTCTAAATTGCGGGAAACCTGATAAAGACTTCTTTTTATGGCCTCATTAAATTCTTTTTTTCGTGTTTCTAAAATAATTTGCACATAACTTACCTGCAAATACAATAAACCTAAAAAAGCCAAAACCATGACTCCGGTAAATAACCAAATTGTCGACTTCCTCATATATCAATACCTTCTGATGCTTCTTATTGTATAAACAGATTCAATATAAAAACAAATTAACAATATTTTTGTTTAACATTTGAATAAAGATTCGAAAA
>DAIQOU010000553.1:0-3347 GCA_036787725.1 Bacteroidales bacterium | reverse complement strand
TATAAACAATATCCGGATGTAAAAAAGATATTGGTAGGCAGTTCACCTTATGATGAAACTTCTCGGTTTAATAAGGTCTCCTTTCCCGGGAAAAATGAATTGATTGAGGAAATTGCTGATTTTCTGCAAGTCCGAGCCCAAGCAAACAACTGGAGTTTTGTCGATTTTAACCGGCCCATGGTTGCCATAAACAAAAGGGAACAGCAACTCGATTCTGCATTTACCTTGTGCGGCAATGACCGCATTCATCCTTCAACAGACGGACATATGGTTATGGCTTATTTATTTTTGCAAGCCCAAGGCTTCACCAACAAACCGGTCGCCGATATACAAATAGATGCTTCCGACAAACTCGTAAAACGTTCCGAAAATTGCCATATTTCGGGGTTATCCGTTTCTCCTCTAAAGATAAGTTTCAATTACCGAGCCAACGCATTGCCTTTCCCGACAGATTATTCTCATTATGAGAATGAAAAGCATACACAAGCCGATGCATGGAAAGTGATTCCTTTTATGGAAGAAATGAATTATGAAGGGTTGTGTGTAACCGGACTGGCGGACGGTTATTACCTGTTAAAGATAGAAGAAGACGAAATCGCTCGTTTTACGGCCGGAGAGTTGAAACGGGGGATTAATCTTGCTTTATATGAAAATACACCTCAATACAAACAGGCTCAGAAAATACGGGAAATGAACGAAGAACGTTGGTTTATGGAGCGCCGGATGCGGGAATACTATTGGATGGAATACAATCTGATGCGCGAAACAAACATGCTTTGGGCAAGTAATGAGGCAGCCGTCGATACGGTACGCAAATATAGAAAGACTAACCCGTTCGTACGGATGAATACCGACCACTGGCTGTGTTTTATGCATGAAGGCATTCGTGAAGATTGCGTAAGAAAACAACAAGAATTGGTAGAGAATATTTATCAATCCAATAAACCGCGATCCCTTAAAATAGAATTGATTAAACTTTAATATGAAAAGAATGATAAATTTTTGTTTGAACAGAATCAAATGTATGGAGTATACCCCATTCTATTTAATTATTCTGCTTTTTATTTCTTGTTCCGGGCAACCTCCAAAACAAGACAAAACGACTGCTTCTCCCGCTGATTATGTAAACCCGTTTATCGGAGCCAGTACCAATACGGAAGCAGCCGGCGCTTATCACGGGTTGGGAAAAACATTTCCGGGAGCTGCAACACCTTTCGGAATGGTCCGAGTAAGTCCGAACACCATAACGGGAGGCGATAACGGTTCGGGCTACAGTTACGAACACCAAACCATCGAAGGATTCGCCTTTACGCAAATGAGCGGTATCGGTTGGTATGGAGACTTGGGCAATTTGTTGGTTATGCCTACCGTTGGTACGCTGCATACCAATTCGGGGAAAGAAGGCGGAACGAAAGGGTACCGATCTCATTATGACAAGAAATCGGAAACAGCCCGGGCCGGATATTACAGTGTGTTGCTGAGTGATTACGAAATAAGAGCGGAAGCAACAGCTTCCCCTCACTGCGGCATGCTGAAGTTTGTTTATCCCGAAAACAAACAATCTCGTATCCAACTGGATTTGGCTCGCCGGGTCGGAGGTACTTCTACCTTCCAGGCAGTAAAAGTGATTGATGATTATACCATTTCGGGAAGAATGGAATGTACTCCCGAAGGCGGAGGCTGGGGAAACGGAGACGGAAAAGCCAATTATACCGTATATTTTTATGCCCAATTTTCCAAACCGCTAAAGAATTACGGTGTGTGGACCGTTCCCATCCCGGAAGGCCAAAACCGAAAACGAGAATTTATTGAAAGCCCCGAATTTCAAGAATTAACATCCCGAGCCGAGATAATACGGGATATCACAGCATACGAAGGAAAACACATCGGATTTTTTACGGAGTTTGAAACGGAAGAAAATGAAGAAGTTTATTTTAAGTCGGGAATTTCTTTTGTCAGTGAAGCCGGTGCAAAAGAAAACCTGAAAGCGGAAATAAAGGATTGGGATTTTGAATCGGTCAAATCTCAAACTCGTAATTTATGGGACACGGCATTATCCAAGATCAAGGTTTCAGGAGGTACGGATGAACAAAAAGTTATCTTTTACACTTCTTTATATCATACCATGATCGATCCCGGAAACTTTACGGATACGAACGGACAATATACAGGTGGAGACGGAAAAATACATCAAGCGGATGCCTTTACCAAACGGACCATTTTCAGCGGATGGGATGTTTTCCGAAGTCAAATGCCGCTTCAAACCATTATCAATCCTTCTGTTGTGAACGATATATTGATGTCATTGATTACCTTGGCAGAAGAAAGCGGACGGGAGTATTACGAACGATGGGAGTTTCTGAACGCTTACAGCGGTTGTATGCTGGGAAATCCCGCCATTTCGGTTTTAGCAGACGCCTACGCTAAAGGGATTTGCCGATTGGATATAGAAAAAGCCTACCGGTATGCCGACAATACCTCCAAACTATTCGGAAATAGTGAATTAGGATATACCCCCAATCCGTCGGGCATCTCCAGAACACTGGAATATGCTTATACCGAATGGTGTATGTCAAGATTGGCCGAAGCATTGGGTAAAAAAGAGGATGCAATGCATTACGCCGGATTATCCCGGTCCTATAAGCAATTATATGATAAAGAGAAACACAGTTTCCGCCCCAAAGAATCCGACGGCTCTTTCGAGGCTTGGCCGGAAGAAGGGAAACTCAAGGAATGGTACGGCTGTATGGAATGTAATGAATTACAGCAAGGGTGGTTCGTTCCGCATGATATACCGGGTATGACGGAATTGATGGGAGGAACCGCCCGGGTTATTGCCGATTTGGATACCATGTTTGCCAAGACTCCGGATGATTTCCTTTGGAATCCTTATTACAATCATGCCAATGAACCCGTACATCATGTACCTTACCTTTACAATCGCTTGGGACAACCTTGGAAAACCCAACTGTGGTCTCGCTTTATTTGCGAAAAGGCTTATAAAAATAAAGTCGAAGGACTGGTCGGTAACGAAGATGTCGGACAAATGTCTGCCTGGTATGTCTTGTCCGCCTCCGGACTGTATCCCGTTTGTCCGGGAGATACCCGCTATGAAATTACGACTCCCGTATTTGCAGAAACAGAAATCCGGGTAGGAAACGGAAAAACGTTTGTCATAAAAGCAAACCGCAATTCACCGGAAAATGTCTATATCCAATCGGCAAAATTGAACGGAAAAGAATATTCAAAATGTTATCTGGATTATAAAGAAATAATGGAAGGCGGAATGTTGGAGTTGGAATTGGGTCCTGCTCCCAACACCTCTTGGGGCATTCTTTGAATAAGTT
>DAIQOU010000552.1:0-3350 GCA_036787725.1 Bacteroidales bacterium | reverse complement strand
TATCGGAAACTTCTTCTACTAACTTTATTAACTTCAGCTCTTTCTCCGAAACTCCTTTTTCTGATGCAGCATGAGGGGTTCCCAATAATTGCAAACTTCCGCTGGCCAACAATTGAGCTGAATATATATTAAACTTCCAACCAAAAAAACGGTGTTCGGAAAGTACAAGTATTAATTCTTCATTCATATAGCAGTCTTAAAAAAGAGGAGGCCAAAGATACTGTTTTTACAAAAAAAGGGAATTCTCACGAACTCCCTAATTCAATCTTTGTTAACCTTAAATCTAATACCATGAAAAACACAGTGCAAATATAAGAAGAATATGTTATACAACATAATTTTTTGACATATTTTCACAAAAAGATTCACAAATTGCACTTAAATAGCGGTTAAAGTCATGTACGGTTAACAATATTTTAGGATAAAAAAAAGGAATTTACAAATATCCTTGTGATTTAAATCGAAACATTAGTAAATTTGTTTGCTTATACTGGAATAACACACAATTATAAACCTTTATTTTATGAATGCTCTATTTTGGATCGTACCCGGTGCTTCGCTATTGGCACTATGCTTTGCCTACTATTTCTTTAAGAAAATGATGAAAGAAAGTGAAGGAACTGCAACAATGAAAAAAATCGCTCAACACGTCCGTGTGGGAGCCATGTCTTACCTCAAACAACAATATAAGGTTGTGGTCTTGGTTTTCATTGTTCTGGCAATCCTGTTTGCTGTTATGGCCTACTTCGGTTTACAAAATCCCTGGGTTCCGTTTGCTTTTCTGACGGGAGGTTTTTTCTCGGGATTGGCCGGTTTTTTCGGAATGAAAACAGCAACTTATGCTTCTGCCAGAACTGCCAATGCCGCACAACATTCTCTCAATAAAGGGTTGCAAGTCGCTTTTCGCAGCGGAGCAGTAATGGGATTGGTAGTCGTAGGATTGGGACTATTGGATATTTCTCTTTGGTATTTGATCCTCAACCATTTTGTTACAGACGCAGACCCTGCTCATAAGATGGTTGTTATTACCACCACTATGCTAACTTTTGGTATGGGAGCTTCGACTCAAGCACTGTTCGCCCGGGTAGGCGGAGGTATTTATACCAAAGCGGCAGATGTGGGAGCCGACCTGGTAGGAAAAGTGGAAGCCGGGATTCCGGAAGATGATCCCCGCAATCCGGCCACCATAGCAGATAACGTGGGAGATAATGTCGGAGACGTTGCCGGAATGGGAGCTGACTTGTACGAATCTTACTGCGGAGCTATTTTAGCAACTGCTGCTTTGGGAGCTGCCGCATTTATGACTAACTTGGAAATGCAAGCTAAAGCGGTAATTGCCCCCATGTTAATTGCTGCCGTGGGTATCGTTCTTTCGCTCATAGGTATTTTTTCGGTTCGCACCAAAGAAAATGCGAACATGAAGCAATTGTTAGGTGCATTGGGATTCGGGACGAATCTGAGTTCCGTGTTGATTGCCGGCGCTACTTTCGGCATTATGTACGTTCTTCAAATTAATAATTGGGTATGGATATCCTGTTCGGTAATAGTAGGCTTGGTAGTGGGCATTATTATTGGTAAATCAACAGAATATTATACTTCTCATTCTTATAAGCCGACTCAAAGAATAGCAGAAAGTTCTGCAACCGGCCCGGCTACCGTAATTATTTCCGGTATAGGAGTAGGAATGGTTTCTACGGCAATTCCGGTAATTGCAGTCGCCCTGGGAATTCTTTTATCATTTCTTTTCGCTTCCGGATTCGACTTTGCCAACATAGGAATGGGATTGTACGGAATCGGTATCGCAGCGGTAGGAATGCTCTCCACCTTAGGAATCACGTTAGCAACAGATGCATACGGCCCCATTGCCGACAATGCCGGAGGAAATGCAGAAATGAGCGGGCTGGGTCCGGAAGTGCGAAAGCGCACCGATGCATTGGATGCACTCGGAAATACAACAGCTGCAACCGGAAAAGGCTTCGCCATCGGATCTGCTGCACTTACCGGCTTGGCTTTATTGGCTTCTTACATTGAAGAAATCAAGATCGGATTAATCCGAATCGGACACAATACCTTGGAATTTGCCAATGGAGAGACTATGGAAACTGCGAAAGCTTCATTTATGGATTTTATGACTTACTATGAAGCCAATCTGATGAATCCCAAAGTATTGGTGGGTATTTTTATCGGAGCCATGATGGCATTCCTTTTCTGCGGATTGACAATGAACGCTGTCGGACGCGCAGCCGGTGATATGGTCAATGAAGTAAGACGCCAATTCAGAGAAATTGCCGGTATTCTGGAAGGAAAAGCAGAGCCGGATTATGCCCAATGTGTTGAAATATCGACCAAAGGAGCACAACGGGAAATGGTATTTCCTTCTCTCTTAGCTATTATTATACCCATTCTGACCGGATTAATCTTGGGAGTTACCGGCGTTGTGGGATTATTAATAGGAGGATTAAGTTCCGGATTTGTCTTAGCTGTTTTCATGGCTAACTCGGGTGGTGCTTGGGACAATGCAAAAAAATACATTGAAGAAGGCAACTTGGGAGGAAAAGGATGTGATAATCATAAAGCAACCGTTGTTGGAGATACGGTAGGAGATCCGTTCAAGGACACCTCCGGCCCCAGTCTTAATATCTTGATTAAACTAATGAGTATGGTTTCCATCGTAATGGCCGGATTGACTGTTTCGTGGAGTTTACTGTGATCAACCGATTAGATTTATATGAAAAAAGGTGTCCGTCGGGACACCTTTTTTCATATAAATTAATTAAGATCCATACCATTTTATTCATTCCCTTACCCGAACCCTCGTGCCGGCTCTGTGAGATATAAATTGAGGTGCATACATACATTGAACAGTCGCAATTCCATCGCCATATTCACCTGCATGCGAAACATATACGGGATATTCAAGCACATACAATCCTTTGGGAAGATAATCCATATAAAAATGACAAGATGCATCTTTGGAACTTTTATAAACATTCAATCCGTCCATCCATTTTAATGATGATACAGGATCTGCCGATTCAAAGCAAGCCGCCGGCATATCTTTAACATGAACATACTGCATGTCCCGATCTGCTTTTACGGTCAGCCGAATGATTACTTTATCCCCGACATTCAATACGGAAGAAGTATCTATTCTTAACAGTCTTTCTTTCCCCTCTTCAACCACTTCTTTCAACAACCGTTTTTCGATGTACAAAACTCCTTTTTGCGATTCAACTTCTTCCGGTGTTTCATAATATTGCCAATACAAAGCTCCGGAGCCGAACCGGCCGGCCGAATTTATTTTCACGGTTGCCTTTTCCGGAGTGACGGATTCCTTACTCCATACCTTC
>DAIQOU010000551.1:0-3357 GCA_036787725.1 Bacteroidales bacterium | reverse complement strand
ATCTATATTTTTTTCTTTATCAACACTACCGTCAATTTTAACGGGAATTTCTTCATGAGTTGCTGTTCCGGAAACATAATATTTATTGTCTTTATAAGTAACATTCGATTGACTTTCAATCTCAATTTCTCCCAATACAGGTAAAGTTTGATTCATTTTCATCGTAATCTTATTTTGAGAATTACGATCAAAAACAATAGTTACGTTCGGAATCGGGTCACCCATTCCCGGAATTGTCACCGTTCCCACATAAGTTCCCGCAATTTCTTGTGCATAATCGGTATCGTCATCATCGTCATCGCTGCAAGCCGTAAAACCAAGGCATAGAGCCGTAAAAAACATCATAAAAAGGAATTGAAATTTCTTATTCATAAGATCATGTATTAAAGTTCGTTGCAAAGATATATAATTTGATTTTAATCCGACTCTCTCTTTTCTTCTTTAATTTGAATGTCTAAAAAATAATCGGAATACAACAACAATCTAAAGAATCGTATCGATTATTTATAGCTTATTTGCTCTGTAATTCCTATCTTGCAAACCGATTCCTGAAAACACAACACGCTTAAATAAATTAACATCCGATAATACCATGAAAAAATCATCGACACCCGTTTCCATTTCATTTACCCTCTGTATTGTTTTTTTGCTTACCGTTTCCGGTTGCAAACAGCAACCCTCAACAATAATCACCTTGGAATCCCTCTTGGAAGAAATGGTTTCCATTGAGGAATCGGCCCGTTTTCCGGACCCCTATTATATATGTTTACAGGAAAGCAGTTATGATCGTCGCTCCGTTTCTCCCGACGGATCCGATTGGTTTGCCAATAATGACGGATTCGGCATCCTTCGAACCGATACGGTAAACGGGCGGATCGAAAAAGTAATGTTTGATCAAACCGGTCCCGGCGTGATTACCCGTATTTGGATCACGACCTTAGATAAAAGAGGAACCTGGCGCTTTTATTTTGACGGTTCTTCCGAACCGGGCCGGATCATCCCGGCCTACGATTTGATGCAGATAAACATCCCGGCTTTGGGACCCGGCCTGCTTCAACCTCATACAAGCTATACTCCCGACGGAAAAGGAGGAAATACTTTGTTTCTTCCCATTCCATACGCAAAAGGATGTAAAATTACATTCGAAGATGAGCCGGGAATAGAACCGACTCCAAAATACTACGGAATCAATTACCGAAAATATCCGAAAAATGTTACTATCGAGACATTTTCGGAAGAAACCGTAAAAAGAGCGGAGAAGAAAATAGCGGAAGTGAATGAACGGCTGCTGAATCCCCGCCCGGTTCGGACCGGAAAAAAGATAAGTGAAATAAAATCGCTGCCGGCTGCGGATTCACTATTGTTGGAACTTCCCGAAGGAGAGAATGCCGTGTATGAAATAACATTTAATATAGACATTCCGGATTCGAACCGATTCGAACAAGGAATGAGAGAAATCATTTTTTGCGCCCGATTCGATGGTAAAGAAACTGTTTGGGTTCCTCTCAGCGACTTTTCGGGAGGAGGTATGGGAGCTCCTGCTGTCAGCAGTTGGTATCTTTCGTCCGACGGCAAAGGAAACATTACCTCCCGGTGGCTTATGCCTTATCAAAAAAAGGCGATATTAAAGCTGATAAACCATTCGAATGAGGCCGTAAATGTAAAAATGGAGGCAGATGTATCTCCTCTTGCCTGGGATCAACGTTCTCTTTATTTCCACGGTTCCTGGCGACAAGAAACCGGTATCTATATCCACAATAAACCGGAAGAGGCCGATCAATGCATCGAATGGAACTTTGCAACAATAGAAGGTCGCGGAATATATAAGGGAGACTTGTTGTCTTTGTTTAACCATGCCCCTCGCTGGTATGGAGAAGGAGACGAAAAGATTTGGGTGGATAATGAACCCTTTCCTTCTCATTTCGGAACCGGTACAGAAGATTATTATAACAGTTCTTGGGCGCCCGTGATTCCGTTTCATACACCGTTTGGCGGAGCGCCGCGAGCAGACCTGGAAAGCTCGCACGGATACAATGCCTTTTTCCGCACACGCAATCTGGACGGAATACCATTCAAAGAAAAATTCAAGTTTGATCTGGAAATGATAGGTTGGGAAAAAGGATATGCAGATTATGCCGCCACGACCTACTGGTATGGCGATTACAACTCCCGCGCCGTCGGAACATCGGGAACGGAAGAAGCCGGAAAGAAATTGGTTCCCGTTCCGGAGAATCCGGCCAATTATAAAATACCGAACAGCATAGAATTCGAAACACTCAACATAACGGACAAATCGCCGGATTTAAGAACCGAGAAACAAAGCTCGACCGATTTCCCGGGAGGAAAATGGAGCAGCGCCGCACACCTGTTGGGTACAAACGGCAACATAGGAGATTTTGTAGAGTTTGAATTGGATGCTCCGGAAAACAACCGATACAAAACGGTATTGTATCTTACTCGTGCCAATGACTATGGCATTATCTCTTTTTCCGTAAACGACAAACCGCTTCATATCACTTTCGACGGATATAACGCGTCCATTCAGCATGCTTCCGTAAATTTAGGTATCTTTACTCCCATAGACGGAAAAATCAAATTAAAATCAGAAATTAAAGGAACAAACAAGTTATCGCAAGGAGCAAAATACATGTTCGGGCTGGATTGTATACAATTAATCCCGTTGAAATAAAAAACGGAATATTCCTCCGGACAGAAAACACCTGAAACAACAAAGGAAAATTATATCTTTGTCAGTAAATACATTTTTTCATGAAACAATTGATTTTCATTCTGTCATTGATATTACTTGCGGGCCGGGCCGGTGCCGGGCCGAACGTAGATTCAATGCTGAATGTGCTCAACATTGAGATTGAAAACAGGACTGCTCGTTACAAGGAAAAAGAAAACCGGATTTCGGCACTCAAAGAAAAACTCAGCGATGCAACTACCGATGAAGAACAATTCCTTTTAAACAACCGCATTTTTGAAGAATACAAATCCTACCAATACGATTCGGCTTATATCTATGCATCCAAGACAAAGGAGCTGGCGGAAAAACTGAACAATGCCGAATTAAAAGTCATTTCGGGAAACAACTTATTGTTTTGTTTCATGTCCTCCGGGCTTTTCAAAGAAGCTTGCGATGTATTGAATACCATAGATGTAAGCCGAGCCGGAGCGGAAATAAAATGCAAATTTTATTTTCAATGTGTCCGACTCTACTCCGAATTGGAAGGATTCAACCGGTCGGAGCCGTTCCATTCCCACTACTTGGAAATGCGTAGAACCTATTGTGATTCAGCCTTTCTGTATGCTGTTCCCGATTCTTACGATTACTATAAAATAAAATATCATAAA
>DAIQOU010000090.1:0-12565 GCA_036787725.1 Bacteroidales bacterium | reverse complement strand
TCATACAATTTCTACTTTAATGAATGATTTATTTTTCATTTATATGGATTACTTAATAATGAAAAAAAGATTTTATTTAAAAATCACGTGCCAATATAATGGTTTTCCGGGAAATTATGATTTGTTTTTTCGGAAATATTCGTTTGTGTGGAATTATTCTCCCAGCTCCAATCCCGGCTTTTTCTTGTTTTATTCCACAGTTTCTATTCGCTTTTGATTACATCGGCAGGATTGAAAGAGCCGGCTTTCCAACTCAGGCCGGAAACGGAAATAATGGATAGGATTAACACAATAAAACCCGCCAATAAAAATAATTCTAAATGGATCGGTGCTTTATAGGCAAAGTTTTTTAACCAACTGTGCAGACAATACCATGCCGGAGGAGTCGCAATAATAAATGCCAATCCGATCCGTCCGATAAAATGCATATTCAACATGCGTATGATTTCTCCGGAAGTGGCGCCGTTAATTTTCCGGATGGCAATCTCTTTTGTTTGTCTTTTGATCAGAAAGGCCATAAAAATGATCAATCCCAAATCTGCCACGATTAAGCATAAAAGGGAAAACAATTTGACTAACCGATCAGCATTGAGTTCATTGTGATATATTTTACCGTATTCTTCTTCCAAAAAGTGGTAATTTGCGGGATAATCGGGATTAATTTGTTGCCAAGTTTCGTTAAAGATACGAAGTGCCGTTTCCGGCCGGTCCGGGTTCAGCCGGATCATTAAACAGTGCAGAAAAAGATGGCGTTGCAATATGATCGAAGGAATCTGTTCTTCATAAATGGTAGTATAATTAAAATCATCGGTTATGCCGCAGATAATTCCTTGATGTATGTAATTTATACTATTGGTAAGTGTAATTTGTTTTCCGATGGCTTCTTGAGGGGAATCAAAACCCAATATATTCAAGGCTTTTCGGTTTAACATGTATTCTTCGATTATATCGTTTTTTTGATTTTCTAAGGAACGAAGAAAAATTTCATTTTCCTTTTCCGGTGTATAATTTAAAGGAGAAAAAACGGTGCCGGCCACCGGCTGAATACGGAAGAATGAGAAAAAATCTTCCCCGACGACCAACAAAGGCAATTGCTTACTTTCAGGATTTCCTTCCACTTTTACGGAAATCATGTCGCGGATAGCAGACCCGGGTAATTGCATGGCTGCGGTTACGGATTCTATTTCCGGATGTTTTAGTAATTCGTTTTTCAATAAAGGGTAGCGTTTTTTGACTTCTTCCGGTTGTTCCGGCAATGCCAAGATCGTGTTTCCCGGTCCTCCCACTTGTGTTTTGCGAATCAGTCTTAATTGGTTATTAATTCCCAGAGCAAAGGCAATGACAAAAATAACTATACAATACTGAGCGGTCAATAAATGTTTAATTCCGGAAAATGAAAAACGGATTGGTTGCGATTCATTTTTTTCATTCATAAACAGGGTGGAAGACAGCCGGGTAATAACCGGCAGCAAGGAGATGAACAATACGACGGTTAAGAATGCCAAACTGAGCAGGGTGATTTCCGGGACAGCGGGAATCCCCGTTGAAATCCCTGAGTTACAACTGATCAATAGGGCTGTCAGAATGCCTCCTGCTATGGATAATATTCCGTATAAAAGGTTTAATAATCCTTCCTCTTTTAAAACCGTAAGAGAAGAAGCTCCATTCAGTCGGAGTAATCGATAATAATTACGATTGGATGAAAATATGAGACGGGAATTGAGCCACAAATTGAATAGAACTACAGTTAATAATAGAATATTGGCACCAATGATCAAATAAATGTAATAGATATTGCCGTTGGGTTCCATTTCGCGCAACACCCTGCTATGTAGTCGTATATCGGTAATAGGTGTTAAATGTATTTTCACTTTTGGCCGGCCTTCAAGATGTTGAATGACGGCTTGAGTCATTTTTTGTTCGAGGAAAGGAATATTCCCCGGTTCTTTTAATAATAAATAAACGTATAACCAATCGACGAATTCTTTATTTCGATGGACAATAATATCTGTATGGAAATGGGAATTTTCGGGAAAATCTTTAAATATTCCTTGTATATAATATGTTTTTTCGGGTATTTTTCGGCTCGATAATCGAATTTCTTTTCCGAGGGGGGAGCCGGTTACGGTAAGTTCACGTGCCAGTTTTTCACTGATTGCTATACTTTCGGGAGAACGCAGTACATTTTCTTTCACCCCTTCTTTCAACGGAAAAGTGAATACGTCAAAAAAAGTTGAATCTGCGAAATAAAGATCTTGGATAAGGTGTGGTTTGCCGTCACTCGTCAATACGGCAGGGCTTACTTTTGACAGGTTTACTACTTCTTTAATTTCCGGCAGTTGTGCCAATGCCGTATGGACGGCCGAACCGTAAACCCGACCGTCCACGGGTTCATCTTCCCATTGGAGGGAAAGACGAACCATACGGTGGGCATGAGTGTGAAACCGGTCATAACTTAATTCTTTCTTCAGATAAGAGTAAGATAAAAGAAGGCAGGCAAAAATAACGGACAAGCCCAACCAATTTACCAATCTCAAATACCTGCTTTTTTGAAATCTGCGAAAGAGAATCATATATTATAAATCAACCGGTTATTATTCACTTTTGATTGCTTTTACGGGATTGGCGGTAGCTGCTTTCCAACTTTGCAGGGAAACAAACACAACGGAGAGTAACCCGATGAAAATTCCGGAGAATACAAATATAAGAGGATGAAGAGACCCTTTATATGCAAAATTTTCTAACCAACGTTGCATAATATAGTATGAAAATGGAACTGCAATTGCGAACGCAATTAATATCCTGATAATAAAATTCATATTTAACATGAGCATTACTTCCTTTTCGGTAGCGCCGTTTACTTTTCGAATGGCAATTTCTTTTTCTTTTTGGCGTACGAAATACAAAGACATGGCTAAGATTCCCATCATCAAGATAATAAGCGTAAGCAATGTGAAAGCCCAAATGATTTTAGATGTTTTTTCTTCTTGTTCATATAGACTTTGTATTTCCCGGTCTGCAAAATAGGATTCGAACAGTTCTCCTCCGTTGTAATCTTTATAAGCTTCTTTGAGTTGATTGGCTGTTTCGTAGATATCTGTTCCCGGATTTAATTTAATAAGAATACTCCATACCCAGGAGTCTTCTCTCAACAGGTAAAAGGAAGCCGGTCCGATGGGTTGATGAAGTGATCTGAAATTAAAATTATCGACAATACCTGCAATATGGAAAGTATTATCTTCTATCTTATAGGAAAAAGAAATACTGTCGGGTCTTAAAATATCGAATGCTTTTTGGTTGATCCACAGTGTATTTTCTCCTCCCGGAGGAATGCCGGTAGGGGTAACCCGAATGTTGAAAAAATCAAAGAAAGAAGAATCTATCCCGAATGTTTGAAAACTGAGAGATTGTCCTTCATATTCAAATGAATTATTATTTCCCCCGTCTACCGGACTGCCGGCTGTGAAGATAACTTTATCGACTCCCGGTATTTTTTCCAACTTATCTTTTAATCCCGGCAATCTGTTGGTTGGAAGTACATTGCTCATAATAAATAAATTATCTTTATCATATCCTAAATCGAATTGTTGCAGGAAATTATTTTGTCGGATAATAACAGTACTGCAAATCAATAAAGAAATGGCTACAACATACTGGACCGTTATTAATATTTTGGAATAGGTTGTTTTTACTTTTTTCGTGAAAGAACCTTTTACAACTTCAAGGGGCTCGAAATTGGAAATGATCAGGGCCGGAATTATACCGGAAATAATACCGGTCAATAAAATGCTTCCTGCCAATAAGACAATAAAAGAAGGAGTGAATTGTTCTTTTAAAAGCAATTGAACGGATAAGACATCGTTGAAAAAAGGTTCTGCAAAGAATGCCAGTAATATCCCGATTAAAAAAGAACAAAAAATCATCAGAGAAGATTCTGTAATGAATTGCAGGATAAGATCTCTCTTCTTACAACCGAGCAACTTCTTGGTTGCCGCTTCCTTTCCTCTTGAACCGGCTTGGGAAACGGATAAATTGATGTAATTCAGTATGGCTACAATCAGAATTAATAAAGTAATGGCAAAGAAAACAGAGACTCGAGCCTGGCTGTTTTGACGAATCCCTTCAAACCCTTTGTTTGGTAACGTATTGAAATAGACTTCCGTTAGAGGGATGAACATTACTTTATTGGCAAATCCGTCCTTAAAAATCCAGTAATCTTTTTTGAATAAGTCGTATAGTAAGGGTGCTTTCGAAGGCAAATCGGTTCCGGGTTTGGCCAAAAAGTAAATATTGAAAGAAGAATTATTCCAGGTAGTCAGGATGTCGTTGCCCCAAAAGGAGGTGAGCATTTCGTAATTGACTACCATATCCGATTGAGGGAGCTGTGTATTTTGCGGGAAGTCTTTCATGATACCGGTAACCGTAATTTCTCCCGACTCCATGCGAATGGTTTTTCCTATCGGATTTTCATCGGGAAATAATTGATCCGCAAATTGGCGGGAAAGAACAACCGATTGTTTGGTTTGTAATACTTGAGAAGCATTTCCTTCTTCAAGAGGAAAAGAAAAAATATTGAAAAAATCTTTATCGGCAAAGAGTGTTTTTGCGGTGATCTTCTCTTGGGTACTGTTTATGGTAACAGGCATTTTCCTTAATAAAATCCGAGTATAAGTTTCTACTTCCGCAAACCGGTCTTTTACAAAATCTCCGGTGGGGTTGGCGTAATTTATGCCTTGGGAAGAGGCAATCAAGTAAATTCGATCTTTTTTTTCATGGAATTGATCTACAGATAATTCTTTTTTGACATAAATTCCCAGTAAAAGTACAAACATCAGAGATACGGCGAAACCGAATACCGTAACAAAACTGTAAAGTTTGTTTCGTCCCAAAAATTTTAAATAAGCTTTTAAGTTGGTAAACCACATATTGATTATTATTTATTGATTTTCTTTCGATAGATCCGGTTGCCGGAATGATGAAAATTATCAAAACTCAGTTCATTAATCGTCCACAGTCCTATAATTATGGCTACCGTAGTTCCTAAGGAGAGGCTGCAAATATTGAGTATACCGACTGTTTTTTGCTTTTTGAAATTTCGTATGCACTGTTGCATGTTGATTATTCTTCCGTAACCGGATATCGATGAATTTAAAATAATTGTGTTATGAATGAATGTGGGCTGCTCCGGAAGACGAAATATCTTTTGTTTCGTATTTCATGTTTTTAATGTCTGTTTTACTTGCTCCCGAAGCCCTTATTTTTATCTTGCCGGCTGCTCCTTTCATCGTTATATGGGATGCTCCGGAAGTATTCGCAGCTATTTCGGAAGAACGAAATGCAATTTCACCTTTGGCCGCTCCCGAAAAACCCATTTGTACATGAGGAACAACTGCTTCTTTTATTTTCAAATTAGCAGCTCCCGATGCCTGGATATTAGTGTTCAAAGCTGTTAAATTGTTGATTTCCAGTTTTCCGGCTCCGGATATTTCAATGTTTAATTTATCCGGACAAATGATTTCCGAAGCTTCAAAAATAACAGCTCCGCTTATTGAAATGGACCGGAGATCCGGAGATGAAATATATACAGTTGCCTTATTATTGTTCTTCTTTATTCGCGTATCATTGATTATCAGTTTATTATTTTTGGAACTTGTTTTTATATAGGACACATCTTCCGGATCTGCTTCTACTTCCACCGAATAATTATTGCTTATGGTATAAATAATCCGGATATTTCCATTGGATTGAATGGTATGAAAGTTTCTGTCGGACCGCTCTTCTTTTATTATATTGACTTCTGAAGAATAAATGAATGAATAATTCAACAGAAGAATACTCAGCATAAATAATGTCTTTTTCATCTGATTTATATTTTAGAATAGTATGTATTTTTATCGGTTTACATCATGCTTCCCACTTCGGTTACGATCTGTCCGTCAAACAGATTGATGATCCGATGAGCAAAAGAAGCATCGTGTTGAGAGTGAGTAACCATGATGATGGTGGTTCCTTCTTTGTTTAACTCGGATAAAAGATCCATCACATCTTTTCCGTTTTTGGAATCCAGATTTCCCGTCGGCTCATCGGCGAGAATCAGTTTCGGATTGGCAACTACTGCCCGGGCAATGGCTACCCGTTGTTGCTGACCTCCCGAGAGTTGGTTGGGGAAATGTTTTGCCCGATGACTGATGTTCATTCTGCGCAATGCTTCTTCCACCCGTTTTTTTCGTTCGGAAGGTTTGATTTTCATATACACAAGAGGTAGGGATACATTTTCAAATACATCCATTTCTTCGATCAGATTGAAACTTTGAAAAACAAAACCGATATTTCCTTTTCTTGCTTCGGTACGTTGTTTTTCTTTCAGGTGTCCAACTTCATTGCCGGCCAGGTAATATTCTCCGGAAGTAGGATTGTCTAACAGACCCAAAATATTTAGGAGGGTAGACTTACCGCATCCCGAAGGCCCCATGATGGCTACAAATTCTCCGGGAGTTACGTGCATGGTTACATTATTCAATGCTACCGTTTCAATCTCTTCTGTGCGAAATACTTTGGTCAGATTATTAATTTTCAACATGATAATAAAATTTTATTGTTTATAATAGTTGTGTTTATTCTGTTTTTAAAGATTCTACCGGATTTTGATTGGCTATTTTTATACAATTGATCAATACCACCAATTCAATTAATACTAATATGACAATTCCGCAGGCAATAAATAACCATACGGGGAGTGCAGCTTTTTCGGAAAAATTTTCCATCCATTTGTTGGCCACCAAGGCAGCTCCGATTCCCCCAATAACCAGGGCCGTAGGAGAAAGCCGGAGCATATCTTTAACGAAGATATTCAGAATATTTGACAAGGTAGCCCCGTTTATTTTTCGAACGGCGATTTCGGAAGTGCGTCTTATAATCTCATTATTTACATATCCGATCAATCCGATAATGGTAATAATAATAGTGATAAAACCTCCGATTGAAATGGCATTGCGAAACAAGCGTTCTCCTGCATACAATTTTATCATACTGTCGCTGTAAGTAGTGAGTAGAATATCTTTCTCCGGTAAGCTTGTTTTCAATACATTATGTACTTTTCGTATATTTTCTCCTGAAAGTTGATGAAGCCGGATTAAAAAAGTGCCGGCCGGTTGTTCTGCATAAAACAACACTGAAGGACGGGTGTCTAATCCGTTCAATGCTCCCATACGAATATCCGGGTAAACCCCGGTTATTTTGCTCAGACCGTGTTCCGATACCAGGATCTCTTTTCCGACCACACCGTCATTCCACCCGGCTAATGTTTTCATACGTTCTGCAAACGATTCGCTAACCAATACATCCGATCCGGTAGAGGTCCCGGCTTTGAATCCACGGCCTTGTACAATCGGAATTTCCATCACCGGAAAATAATCCTCGTCTGCGTAATACATATCTGCAATATTGAAAAGTTCTTTTGTTTCTCCCGGAAGATAGATATTATTTCCTGAAAATTCTTGGAAGGGCAAATTGGAGGCCGATGCGATTCCCGATACTTCCGGAAGTTGTTTCAACAGATTTAGGGCGGTTTGCCTTTTTTCCGGATTGACTCCGCCGGTATTGCAATAAATCAAGTTTTTGTAAGAGTAACCGGGATTGTCGTTGATCATTAAATTGTATTGTTTACTTACGATTACCAACAAAGTAAATAAAAAAGAAGCAGCCATAAATTGAATGAAAAGCAAAGCTAATTTCCATCCTCGTCGTGAAGACCGGAAAGTGCGAAAGACTGTTGCTACCGGAATACGGGAAAGCAGAAAGGAAGGAATCATGCCGGCCGTTAAACAGATCAACAGACATACAGCAGCGAGTATCAAAAGAGATCTTCCGGTAAACAATGCTCCCAACGAAGCGGAGAGAACTTCTTTTACCGTGCTTTGAAAGCAAATAATCAATAGTATGGCAAAAATTAGAGATAGCAGTAAATGAAAAACGGTTTCGCTGAATATCAGTTTTGATATGCTTTTTTCTCCGGCTCCGTAACACTTATAAATGGCAATTTCTTTGGTGCGCCCGACCAAGGTTGAAATGACAATTAGTATATAATTCATTACGGCAGTAAAAAGAAGTACAAAAGCCAGAAGGGCCAAGACTAAAACGGTCCGTTGTATGGTTGGAGATCCGGCATGCAATGTGGTTAATGGAGATAAAAAGTAATTCATATCTACTCCGGCCTCTTTTATCCTTTCCATATCTTGGTATTTTTCTTGCATCCGTCTTATTCCCGGGGCCAAGCTTTTCGGATCTGTTCCCGGACGTAGTTTTACATATCCTATGTAACGGTCATTCCCGACCCAATTCTCTCTTCCGTCCCAAGTGAAATTTTTTATGGATTCCAACGAGACCAGAATATCATATTGGAGATGGGAATTTTCCGGAACATCTTCAAATATTCCTCCTATAGTAATTATTTTTCCCGGATACTTATCCGGCTCGATTTGTTTTCCAATGACATTTCCGCCCATTTTTTTTGCTGTTGATTCGGAAACCAATGCGTACATAGGCCGGGAAAGAATTTCTTGTGCATCTCCTGTCTTCATGGGACGCGGCAATACGTCGAAAAAATGGTTGTCTGCCATAAGAAAATTAGCGGTATAACGGTCTCGTTCCGGAGTAAAATAGACAGCATCTTCATTGATAAACCGGGTAAATCGGGTGGCAGCTTCCACCTCCGGCAATTCGGCTTTCATTCCGGGAGCGACAGCCCCGCTTATTTGTCCGTATTCCACCGGAGATTCGTTTTCCCGTATTACATTGGTCCCGATTTGATAAATGCGATCTGCATCCGGATAGAACCGGTCAAAATGCAGTTCAAAACTCACTTTGGAGATCAATACCAATCCGACGGCTAACCCCGTGCCCAGCGATATTATTTTAAGGATATTATTTCTGTCTTTTTTTAAGAAAGAACGGATTGCTATAGTAAAATTATTCATTTTTTATCTCATTTAATCGTTTATTCGTTTTTTACGAGAGGGATTGTTTACATCGGTAGTAAAAATGATACACCGGATAAACATACTGTCCATTATTTCAATATAAGTTCCTGAGTATCTCCATACATATCATATCCCGAAGTGATTACTTTTTCTCCCGGTTCCAACCCGCTCAATACCTCGTAGTAAAGCGGATTTTGTCTTCCGATGGAAATTTTGCGGCGTACGGCCTTGTTACCGTCCGGAGAGACTACGAATATCCATTGACCTCCGGTTGTTTGATAAAATACTCCTCGGGGAATCAGCACGGACTCTACCGGTTGACCCAGTTGTAGGTTAATGTAGTAAGTTTGTCCGGCACGGATATTATCCGGACGTTCGCCGACAAATATGAAATCTGTTTTGAATTGCTTTTCTCTTACTTCGGGATATACTTTTCTTACTTTTAATGCAAAGTTTTTATCCTGCCGTTCGAAGGTGGCATCCAATCCGTTTTTTACCCGATCGATATAATGTTCGTCAATCGACGACTCGATCTTGAAATCGGATAACACGCTGATTTGTCCGATCCGGGTACCGGAAGAGACTGATTGACCGATTTCTACATCCAATAATCCCAATTGTCCGTCTACCGGTGCTTTCACATTCAGATTTTCTACTCGTTGCCTTACCAAGATCAGATTTTTCCGGATACTGCTTAAACTTTCTTCCATTTGGTCGATTTGTATGCTTCGGTAAACCGAATCCTGTTTTTGCCGTTCTACTACCAGATCCCGGCTATTGACCGAAAATTCGTAATCTTCTTTGGCTTGGAGGTATTCTTCCTTAGAGGTCAGGTTCTCATCATATAATTGCTTATATTGTAAGTATTTTCTTTTTTTCCGTTCCACGTCCATATCCAATTGGAGTTTTTCTTTCTTCAGATTGAGTTTTTCCTGTTCCATTTTTACTTGCGTATCCCGCAGGAAATTTTGTTTTTCGGCCAATTGAGCTTCACTTCCCAGAATATCCAGGTTTAGCATGGTATTGGTGAGCCGCACAATGATGTCTCCTTGTCGCACCATCGAACCTTCTTCGATTAACTTTTCGGCCACCATTCCGCCTTCCAAGGTGCTGAGTTGTATGGTATTGATGGGTTGTACTTGTCCCGGTAAACGAATATAATCATTAAACTCTCCTTGCGTAACGGGTTGAATGGTTATCTTTTGACTTTCTACATTCATTTTAGAAGTATGATTGCCGAAAATCAGCCACGAGATCAGCAGAATCAATAAACTTCCTCCGGCGATATAAGGAATGTGTTTTTTTCTTATCCCTTTCTTTTTTTCAATTATTCGATCCATATTATATTGATTTTATTGTTCGAGTGTGATTGTTTTGTTAAAAGAATCCGTTTCCTTTATAATATTCCACCAACTTATATTTCAATTGGTATTTCAATTCCGCATTGAGTTTTTCCACCTTGGCTTGCAACAACCGGTTGGAACTGGTACTCAATTCGATCATACTGATGAGTCCTTCCGTATATTTCCGTTGATTTACCCGGTGGGCTTCTTCCATGGCTTCTGTTTGTCGAACCGCTTGTACGTATTGATCGGATTGACCTTTCATGTCTGCCACAGCCTGTTGGATTTCGCTGTGTACGGTTCGCAGGGTTTCATCGTATTCATTGGCGGCAATGATCATTCGTTGTTTGCTTCGTTTTACTTCGGCCGACCTCGAGAATCCCGAGAAGATGGGAATATTGAGAGAAAAGGCGACATAATGTCCTCGTCGGTTTTTTAATTGATCTTTAAATGGTTCGTATTTACTTCCGTCCATCAATCGCGAGAATCCGGTAGAATATCCTCCTTCCATGGCAATAGAAGGATAGAGGTTTCCTTTGGCGGCTCTGTATCCCATTTTACTTGCTTTTAGGGCGTGTTGGGAAGCCCGTATTTGAGGAAGATAATCCATCGCTTTATGAAATATATCCGAAGCATTTTCCGCTTCTTCCGATACAAGAAGGGATTCGATACTTTCTGTAACGGTAAGCGACTCGTCGATCGGGAAGTTCATTTTTTCTTTCAGGCGAATCAGTTCCAATTCGTATAAATTCTTTTGTTGTGTCAGTTGGTAACGATCAGCTGCTTCTTTGGCCCGGATTTCGGTTACGTCCGGAGCTGCTTTTAATCCCAACTCTTGCATACGGGTAACCTGTTTTAGGGTGGCTTCACTTTCTTCCAGTTGTTCTTGTGCCAGTTCAACCGTACCCCGGTAATACACGACGTTGAGAAACACTTCCATGGTTTCGTAGGCCAACAGGTCTTCCGTTTGCTTTAATTGATCTTTTCCCATCAACCGGTTTATTTTTTGCATCTTCATTCGGGATATTCCCGATAATCCGTCAAATAAGGTTACGGAAGAATAAATACTGTACGAATTGCTGAAAGAATTGGTATTAATATAGGTATTTGTTTCATAATCCAATCCACGTCCGAAATTGAACGAAGCGTTTGTGTTTCCCCGGACGGAAGGAACCAGTCCGCCGATCGATTCCAGGTAATTTTGTTTATAGATTTCGTTTTGTGCTGCTTGCTTATTCCGTTTGGGACTGTTTTCTACGGCATAACGCATACATTCGGTCAGTGTCCATGTTTTTTCTTGAGAAAAAGCATTTACCGTTGTGACACTTAATAGGAAGAGAAATAAATATTTCATATGTTCTTTTTTATTTTTTGCTTATGGTGATATGGAACTTGCATGTAAATAAAAATATCATTTTGTTGTGGCGTAAATTGATTTGCATGCTTCGTTTCATATAGCGTTATTGTTTTTTATGTGTTATTGTATACCAATTTGTATCATTTCTTTCTCCAAAGAAAAGTCTAAAAATATGCCAAAAGATTAATTCGTTGAAAATCATTAAGATGAAAATCATTCGGCAGAGATGATTTGTAAAATAAATTTACACTTCCCGGATTAAACCTTTACAATCTTTTCCGGTATGTTGTCGGAAAATACCGGATTCGAAACCAAGTACTGCCGTTTTCGTATTCGATTATCCGGATAACAGCAACAAATTACAATTTGTGTTGTAAAAAACTTTTCGTTTCTATGCATAGAAACGAGCGTTTCTCCATGATGGAACGCTCGTTCTTCCACGGTGGAACGAGCGTTTGTCCACGATGAAACGAGTAATTTTATGCGATCGAATAAATAAATTGTAACATCCGATCGAATAAAAAGGAACGATGAGGGATTTAATCTGTCGAAAGCAGAGTTTGAGAGAGGAGAGGTGCCCCGCAAGGTCGGATATTTCCCGTAGAAGTTACGAATCGGATACCATTACCCCGACAGGGGTAAAATGTGCATAACCTCGGGTGAGCGAAGCGTAACCCGGGGAAGCAACTCTCCTCAATCTCCGGACTCCGAAGCGGGTTCAACCTCTAACGGGGTTGTTGCGGGTGGGGATTATCGCCTGCCGCGGGCTGTGCTTCGCCGACCCACGGATTGATGTGAGTGATATACCGTATCGGCTGCGGATTTCACCCGCGGTTATGCATATCACAGTCTTTCGAGCTTTCTCCCTTTCGCGCCTTCCCTCTTCC
>DAIQOU010000550.1:0-3375 GCA_036787725.1 Bacteroidales bacterium | reverse complement strand
CATAAGAAAAAAAGGTTGTTCATAGATTCTGTGATTCTGAACCTTTGGCATGGAAGATATAACCCCTGATTCCCGAAAATAATAATTGAAAAATCGAAAATTAATAAATTAATACTGTTTTTGTTTATAATCCCATATAATAATGGGGGTATCAATAGTAAAGAAAAATATGAAAATGCCGGGATTATCTTGATAAATGATAAATAATTACCTCGTTTTTTATTCTTCCAAACAGAAAAAAACATATATTTGCACGCTGATAAAATTTTATGATAATTAATGTCGAAAAAATAAAATAAAATTCAAATGCAGAACAAAGGATTTGTGAGAGTTTTTGCGGTATTACTGACGCTGGTTTGTATCTTTTATTTGTCATTTTCATTTGTGACAGCTCATTATTACAACAAGGCCGAGGAATATGCTGCAGGAGACCCGATGAAGGAGAGTATATATTTAGACTCTTTATCTACTAAAAAAGTATGGTTGGGCTATACATTGAAGAAAGCCCGTACAATGGAATTAAATTTGGGACTTGATTTAAAGGGAGGAATGAACGTCGTCATGGAAATCAGTATTCCTGATGTATTGAAATCCATTTCCGGAAATAATCCCGATCCTAATTTTAATCAAGCATTGGAAATCGCCAAAAGTCGTCAATTTAAAGAACAAAAGGATTTTATCTCTCTTTTTATTGAAGAATTTCACCGATTGGATCCGGGTGCTAAATTGTCTGCCATATTCAGTACTTTTGAAACAAAAGATAAGATAACCCCTCAAAGCTCGGATAACGAAGTAGAAGCATATCTCAGAAGTGAATTAAACAGCGCAATCGATAATTCTTTTAACGTATTAAGAACTCGGATTGACCGTTTTGGGGTAGTGGCTCCCAATATTCAGAAAATGGAATCCGACGGACGGATCCTGATCGAATTACCGGGTATCAAAGAACCGGAACGGGTACGGAAATTATTGCAAGGAAGTGCTAATTTGGAATTTTGGGAAACTTACGATTTGGTCGAAATTTACGAACCTTTACTTGCTATTAACGCTGCTTTAGGAGAAACCGGTTCTACTCAGCCAAAAGATTCTACGGAAGCAGTCTCTTCTGAAGAACCCGCAACAGAAGTGGAAACAGCAGAAAATCAATCGGAAACTACGACTGAGGCTGACACCGCTAAATCTGTAACCGATGAATTGTTGGCCGGATTAGCCGGTGATTCGACTAAAATAGATTCCTTAGAGGCTCAGCAATCATTTGATGAATGGAAAAAAGAAAATCCTTTATTTGCCGTATTGTCTATTTCTCAATATAACGGAAGACTGGGACAAGGACCCGCGGTGGGAGTTTCAAATTATAAGGATACTGCCTTGGTTAATTCTTATTTGACTTCTCGTCAGGCTCGGGAATTATTGCCTCGCGATGTTGTTTTCAGATGGACCGTAAAAGCAATGGATGAGGCTGAACAGTTTTATCAACTGATTGCTATTAAAACCAACCGGGAAGGAAAGGCTCCGTTGGAAGGAGATGTAATTACAGATGCGAATGCGCAGTTTGCTCAATATTCTTCAGCATCCGAAGTAAGCATGTCGATGAATCAGGAAGGTGCAAAAATCTGGGCCCGTTTAACAAAAGAGAATATTGGTAAATCGATTGCCATAATATTGGATGATCATGTTTATTCTTATCCTACGGTTAATGCGGAAATAACAGGAGGAAATTCGTCTATTTCAGGGAACTTTACTCCGGAAGAAGCAAAAGACTTGGCGAATGTGTTGAAATCCGGTAAGATGTCTGCTCCCGCACGGATTGTTCAGGAAGATATTATCGGTCCTTCTCTCGGACAAGAAGCGATTAGCGAAGGATTCATTTCTTTCTTGGCAGCGTTTATCGTATTGATGATTTATATGATGGTAGTATATGGGGTGAAACCGGGTATGATTGCCAATGCAGCCCTTATACTTAATCTATTTTTTACTATGGGTATCTTAGCTTCTTTCCAAGCGGTACTTACTCTTTCCGGTATTGCCGGTATTGTGTTGGCACTGGCGATGGCTGTAGACGCGAATGTACTTATTTATGAACGGATAAAAGAAGAAATTCGAGGCGGTAAGAATGTAAAGAAGGCTGTGGAAGAAGGATATAAGAAGGCATTTTCTGCTATTTTTGACTCCAACTTGACTTCCATTATAACCGGTGCAATTTTATTCTATTTCGGTACCGGCCCGATCAGGGGGTTTGCTACTACATTGATCATAGGTATTGCTATTTCATTCTTTACCGCAGTATTTTTGACTCGCTTGGTTTATTCCTCTTTCTTGGAAAAAGGAAAATTCCAAAATCTTACATTCTCTACAAGCCTTACAAAGAACTTTTTGGTTAACCCAACCTATAAGTTCATTCAGATGAAGAAAATTTCCTATATTGTCTCTATTGCCATATTTGTGATAGGAATGGCATTTTTGGGAGTCAGAGGACTGAATCAAGGTATTGATTTTACGGGAGGACGTAATTATGTGGTGCGGTTTGATCAACCCGTTAATACAGCAGAAGTAAGACAGATGATTGATCCTCAATTTGAGGAAGATACTCCGAGTGTAATTACTATCGGAACCTCCGATCAGGTTCGTATTTCTACTAATTATAAGATTGAGGATGCTTCGGAAGGAATAGATGATGAAATCATTACAAAATTGTATGAAGGATTGAAACCGCTTTTGAAAGAAGGAACATCACGAGACCAATTCTTTAGTAATTATGTGATGAGTTCTCAGAAGGTGGGACCCAGCATTGCGGATGATATTAAAACGGCTGCTTATTGGGCGGTGATCTTTTCCATTATTGCGATCGGTCTTTATATCTTGCTTCGATTTAGAGATGTATCTTATAGTGTGAGTACGATTGTATCCCTGATTCAGGATGCGGCCTTTATTTTGGGTATGTATGCCATATTCTGGGGAATTTTACCTTTCTCCATGGAGGTTGATCAAACATTCATAGGGGCAGTCTTGACGGCGTTGGGATATTCTGTAAATGATAAGGTGGTAATCTTTGACCGTGTACGCGAGTTTACCAAGTTATATCCGAAACGGGATCGATTGAGTGTGTTTAATGAATCATTGAATTCCACCTTAGACCGGACATTTAATACCAGTATGAGTACCTTATTGGTATTGATTATTATCTTTATTTTTGCCGGTGACACCATTCGCAGTTTCTCCTTTGCTATGATTTTGGGAGTTGTAATGGGAACGTTATCTTCTTTATTTGTTGCGGCTCCGATGGCTTATGATATGCAAACTCGTAAGAAAAAGAGTAAGGAATAATAAAGTAGGAAATTAGACTTTAATAATAAAAAAGAGGAGCCGGCCAAAAGT
>DAIQOU010000549.1:0-3376 GCA_036787725.1 Bacteroidales bacterium | reverse complement strand
AAATTATTATTCTTTATCTTTTTGTTTTGATAAAAAATAAGGAGCAATAAAAAGTTGTTGACATACTGTTGTCTGGCAAACAGTATATCTTTGCATTAAACCTCAAATAAAATATTCAATCATGAATAGGCTCGACCGCATATCGGCGTTACTGGTACAGTTGCAATCAAGACCGATTGTAAAGGCTTCCGAAATGGCAGAACGTTTCGGAGTAAGCCGCCGTACCATTTACCGCGATATGTGCACCTTGTCGGAAGCCGGTGTGCCTATATGCGGTAATTCGGGTATCGGCTACTCCTTAGTCGAGGGATACAGATTGCCTTCCCTTATGTTTACTAAAGAAGAGGCCATGGCTTTTCTTACCGCCGAAAAGATTATCGGACAACTGACTGATGTCCGGAACAGCAACTATTTTCGACAAGGAATGGATAAAATCCGCGCTGCATTGCGAACCGTCGATAAAAAGTACCTCCACAATATGGACGATACCATAGCTGTCTATGTAAGCAAAAGTTCGCGGGAAGCTTTACCGAATCTGATGCAAACAATATTAAGCAGCATTAACGATCGATTCATTATAGAAATTGATTACACCGGCGCCGACGAGAAGAAGACAACAAGAACATTGGAGGCGGTAGGTATCAGTTATGTCTATCCGTTTTGGTATCTTACGGCCTGGTGCCACCTGCGGAAAGGGTACCGGTTTTTCCGGCTTGACCGCATTGATAATATCAACATAAGGGCCGATAAACATACCAAAGAACATCCGCCATTGGAATCGCTTCGAGGGGTACACGATCCCAACAGTTTCAAAGAAGTGATCGTGCATACAAGCAGAGAAGTATCCCTATACCATGCAGACCAATGCAATTATATGGGATTGAGCAAAGAAAAAGAGTTGGAAAACGGGAAAATTGAACAACTGTATAAAGTTTATTCTTTCGAATCGTTAGCCCGGTGGGTGTTGGCAAATGCAGATACTACAACCATCGTTCAGCCTGATGAAGCAAAAGATATTATAAGACAAATAATTAAAAACTTAGACTTGTGAAGTTTTTAATGATCATCAACTAAAAACAATAGTATTATGTCGGTAACTTATTTTGAAGACAAAACGAGAGAACCTCAAGAGAGTGAATTGGAAGTTGCACTTGGTTCAACCTACCCTTTTTTTAAGGAAATTTTCAAGCATCTGGAAGATAACCATGAAGATATTCGTCCGGAATGGAAGCATTACGGTAAAAAGACGGGTTGGTTATTGAAACTGTTTAAAGGAAAACGAAACATCCTATTCGTTGTTCCTTTCGAGGGGAGTTTTAATGTTAACTTCACTTTCGGGGATAAAGCGGTTCAGCAAGTTATGGAAAGCGATCTGTCGGATGAAATAAAAATCGAATGGCAAAACGCAAAAAAATACATGGAAGGTCGAGTAGTAAATTTTTCGATAACCAAGGATACCGACAATATCGATCATATAATAAAGCTGATAGAAATTAAACTCAACAATTAATAAAACGAATGGTATGAAAACTTTATCTTTCTTATTTTTTGTCCTGATTACGTCTTTCTTTATGAGTTTTACTGCGTATTCACAGGAATTGACTCCGGAACAAAAGGAAAAAATCACGTCCGAGATTACAATTGTTTTCGAAAAGAGTATCCAAGCCGCAGAAAGCCTGGACGGGAAATTACTTGCAGCTTGTGTGGATGATGGTTTGCAAGCGGGATTCATTATCAATGGAAAATTCTTTCGGTCATTTACTGTAGTAATGGCTGATTTTGAGAAAAATGCAATAGGTTGTGAGTCGCAACAAATGAATGTCATCAATAAAAAAATCACTGTATTGGGAGAGAATACTGCCCTGCTTACTGCATCGGGAGATTATTCTTTAGATCTGGAAGACGGGCGTACGTTGACAGGAAAATTTGCCTATACCATGGTGTATTCGAAAATAAACGGGAATTGGAAAATCATTCATTCCCATATGTGAATGCTTAATATAGCTACTCAAAAGCTTTATAAGATCCTTGTTCTAAAGATGGGATCAACCAAACTTGGGCTTTACAGGCAATACCATTAAACTGCGCTCATTACGTTCAATATGCACTTGAATAAGACAGCCGTTATTTATCCACCCTTCCGGGATATGATTGTATTGATATGTTTTAGAACAATATTTTAAGTAATGTGTCACATCATTTGGAGCATCCGGGAATAAATACACTTTGCGACATATATTGCGGTTATCAAACAGAAAAGATAAAGTGGCGCCTTCAAATCTTATTTCCAACATCCGTTCTTTTTCTCCATTCTTTGAAGAAGTAATAGCAGTAGTTTCTCTGTTTTGATATAAAGTTTTAATCGCTTGGAAAGGTGTATCGATCGCACGGCAAGCCGTCCTAATTTGTTCTTTGCACCGGGTAATTGCATAAAGTTTACTCATAGGGAATACCATGAAAAATTGATACTGCAAAGAAAAGTATAAATGACGTAACCTCGTAACAGATAGCTTGCTAAAATACCGGAAAGCCTATCGATATTAGCAATCGCTTATTTGTTAAAATATTATGGAAATAAATAAAATATTACCCGATTAAATTTCTTATTTTTGCAAGAAACAAAAAAGTTAATATTTGTATGGAAACATCAACTGTCAAAAAAAGCAATCATGGGGCAAACGTTCGCCGTTGGAGAGAATGGCGGGGTATTAATCAGGATGTATTGGCAGAACAAATAGGGGTAGCCCAAACCACTCTTTCCGGTTATGAGAAAAAAGAAAAGTTAGAATCTGAAATTATAGAAAAGATTGCGAAGGCCTTGGATATTCCGGTTGAAGCAATAACCGAGATTGACAATAATAGTTCAATCAATATATTTTCCGGTCCGTGGCATGATAATTCAATTGGATTAAATCAGATTTTCAATCCTGTAGAAAAGATTATCAATCTTTATGATGAAAAAAATGAATTATATGAACGTATGCTGAAAGAAAAAGATAGTGTTATAGAATTACTGCAAGAAATTTTGAGGGATAAAAAATAATCTTAAAATTAGTATTCTATTGCATTTTAAGAGATAATCATCTCTGCATTGGAAAATATAGCGTCAGTTTAATTTATGAAAGAGATTAAAGGCATCGGATTTATTATTCCATCAAAAGAGGATGATTATATTAATATAGAAAGCTTATCATCACTTGCAGATATAGATATTACAATATTACATCTGATATAAATTATATCTCTCCCGATATAGTTTCTCATAAATCTTAACAGGGAAGAACACTCTTTTCTCCGGCTTATTCTCCAAGAATTATTAAATATATTAAACATTGGAAAGAGGAGATTATCTCATATTGTGCAAGAAGAAATAATT
>DAIQOU010000548.1:0-3376 GCA_036787725.1 Bacteroidales bacterium | reverse complement strand
TGTCTCGGTAGCGAGCCGGGACAGTTCATTATTTATAAACTAAAAACATATTAAAATGAAAAACCTTACCCTTACCTTCGCATTGTTTTTTTTGAGTTTTTCTGCTGTTTGTTCTGCAGGAAATGTGAACCTGGCCTTGAATAAGAGCGTATCGGCCAAAGTAAATGACATGAACGGATCTTCGTCTAATGATGAGATCGCCTATCGTATGACCGACGGTGATGCGACTACCTGGTGGGAATCTGCCAATTCCTATAAACATTCTGTCTTAATTGACTTGGGAGCAAGCTATAAGATTACCAAAATCGTGATTAAATGGGTCGATGGACAAGCTTGCAGCAGTTGTGACCTTAACTTTGGACAAAGTAAGGAAAGTATGGAAAATGTATGGTCTGCCAATAATTTAACGGAAACCGTAGAAAGCGTACATGAGAACCTGGACGTGAATGCCCGCTTTTTCGAATTGGTACTGCGCGGACGCATTGTGGGTGGAAAACCGTACAAGATCAGTGAAATTGAAATTTATGGTGCGGATAATTTGGCCTTGGGAAAAGATGTATCGGCCAAAGTGAATGACATGAACGGATCTTCATCGAATGATGATATTGCGTATCGAATGACTGATGGAGCTTTAAATACCTACTGGGAATCTCTTAATTCCTACAGGCATTCTATCTTGATTGATTTGGGAACAAGTTATAAAATCACCAAAGTAGTGATCAAGTGGGTGGACGGACAGGCATGCAACAGTTGTGACCTGAATTTTGGAGAAAGTAAAGAAAGCATGGTCAATGTATGGTCTGCTAACGGGTTGACCGAGACGGTCGAGAGCGTACATGACGGTTTCAATGAAACTGCCCGTTTCTTCGAATTGGTACTGCGCGGACGCATTGTCAGCGGAAAACCGTATAAGATCAGTGAAATACAACTTTTTAATGAAGGATATACTCCTCCCAATCCTACGCCGGAAGAACAACAGGCATTGGATACGATTACCGATCGGTTGACTCGTAAACAGGTAAATGTTTCGTTTAATGATGCTTCCGTCACTTCTTATTCCGAGTCGATGTTGGAAGACGGCAGTTGGTCCGATGTAAACTACGATGATGAAATCTCCGCAGACGGGTGGAGTCCCAATTCTCACCTCAACCGTTTGAAACAAATGGCTATCTGTTTCCGAAATCCGGGAAGCATCTGGTTTGAAAATGCCGGGTTAAGAGATCAAATCGAACTGGGATTGCTTTATTTTAAACAACGGGCTCCTAAAGCAACGGATAATTGGTGGTATAACGATATTGGAGGACCTCAAATCTATATGGTACCCGTATTGCTTTTGAAGGGATATACCCCGGCTGAAGATCTGTATGAAGTCTCTTCTTATTTGAAAGATAAAATAGATAATTACTGGGGAGGAGGAAAGAACCTCTCCTGGATTGCAGAGATTGCCATGTATAAAGGCTCTTCGGAAGATAACTTTTCCATTGTGTCGCATGCTTTTGAAGCGATGTCTTCCACGTTGGTTATTGTGCCGAATCAAGGAGACGAAGGAATAAAAATAGACGGAAGTTTTCACCAGCATCATGCTCAATTGTATTCGGGAGGATACGGATTGTCTATGACAACGGACATTTCCGAATCGATCGCCTTGTCGCTCGGAACCTTGTTTGAGGGAGAGTTTACGCCGGAAAAGAAAGAGATATACCGGAAACTTTTATTGGATGGAGTCCTATTGCTCAGTTATCGAAAAACAATTGATTTTGGTAGTATAGGACGAAATATCTCTCGTAATCCCAATACCGATTATACAACGATCAGTACTTCCGTCTTGGATCGGGAAACAACCAATGATCCGGAAAATGCAACATTATATCAGGCATGGAAAAATCATATTGAGAATGCTGCGGCTTTTCCGTTGTCGGCGATTAATAAACATTTTTGGAAATCGGATATAATGACTCAACATGGAGATAGTTTCTATTTATCGGCCAAAATTATTTCACAACGAACTTATGGAACAGAATCTCTTAATAATGAGAATCTAAAGGGTTATAATCTGCCGCTGGGAGCTACCAATATACTCACCTCCGGCTTGGAATACGACAGAGTATACCCGGTATGGGATTGGACCCGGATTCCCGGAACAACTGCTGTCCGGAATCAAGATTCCACAAGGCTGGACGGCTATTTGATCGGAAGTAACTTGTTTGGCGGCGGGGTCAGTAATGAAAGAAACGGGATCATGGCCTATGATCATAATTATCGCGGGCTGCAAGCACGCAAAGCTTATTTCTTTATAGATGAAATGTTACTGTGTATGGGAGCCGGCATTTCTTTCGGACCGGATGAAGAAGTGGTAACTTCCGTTAATCAAAGTCTTTTGTCGGGAAATGTCCTCGTAAATAACGGCACTACACAATCATTGCCGGCTCAAACAAGCTTGGCCTTCAATGATTTGAATTGGGTTTATCAAAATAAGGTAGGATATATATTCCCTTCTCCCGCAAATGTGGCGGTCGGAAATTTGACTCAAACGGGATCTTGGCGGGATATTAACGGAACGGGCAGTACGGCTGCTGTCAGTAAAGAGGTATTCAGCCTTTGGTTTAATCACGGATCGGCTCCGACCAATGCACAATACAGCTATATTGTGGTTCCGGATAAAACAGCATCGGAGTTCGAAATGATTGCCGGAAATCACGGGTTTGTTATCGTTGGTAATAATCCTACACTGCAAGCTGTTCGTCGGAGTACTGTTTATGGAGTTGTTTTTTACGGACCGGGCAGCATTACGATGGACGACGGATTGCGGGTCTCTTCCAATAAAGAAGCTCTGGTATTGATTGATGTAAATGATACGGAGTATGAAATCTCTGTGTCGGATCCTACTTACAGTCAATCGGAAATCCAATTAACCGTTAACAGGAAGTTAATGTCCGGGACGGTATCGGGAGACAGTACTGTTTTATTGTTTACTCTTCCTTCGGGAGATTATACCGGCAGTACTGTAACCGGCACTTACCGAGAAGAAAGATCGACCGCCGGAATCGACCGGCAAGAAGCCGGTCCTGTACAGGTCGCCCCCAATCCGTCAAAAACGGAAGCGACCGTTTATTTTACTCCGGATCGCTTTCATCAATTGGAATTAGTAGACATTACAGGGAAATCCGTTCGGAAAGAGGTGATTGCCGCGGGACAAAGCGAGCTGGTAATTCCTCTTGCTGTGTATGATTCCGGAACTTATATTGTAAAATTATCGGGAAATAAAGAGATGGTTACCCGTAAACTTTTAATTGTAAATTAATAAATTCAATCGGGGAATGTGTCAACATCCCAATCGTTCTTTGAGAAATTATAAATTGTAAGTCGAACTCCCGGG
>DAIQOU010000547.1:0-3382 GCA_036787725.1 Bacteroidales bacterium | reverse complement strand
GCTCATCATTAATTTCTATAAAGAAACAAGTATATACGTACTCATCTCGGTTTTCATCGGATTAATATTGGCTTTTTTAATGTTACCCTTATTTAATCAAAATGTCAATGCGAATATAAAAATCGATTTTGAATCGCCTGTATTCTATTTGTTTTCAGCTTCTTTGATAATTTTAACTATCCTGATTGCAGGAACTTTTCCGGCATTCCGGCTCACCCGATTCGGAATTATTGAAACCCTGCAAGGAAAATTCAAGGGTAAAAAAATATCATTTTTTCAAAAAGGACTTATTATTATCCAGTTCATGTCTTCTATTTGCCTGTTGATAATTGTATTCTTTTTTGACAGACAAATAGAACAATTGCTATCTCAAGACCTTGGATTCGACAATAAAAATATAATATATGTGAACGGATGGGGCCCGTTTGGAGCCGATTATAAAAAATTAAGAAACGAAATGACCCGGGAACCGGCCATCGAAGATGTAGCCATGAAACAATATTCCTTACCTTTATATATAGGAAACGGAATCGGAGCCCGGAATACAACGGGAGGTGAGAATATTCTCCTCGATCTTTCGGAAGTAAGTCCCAACTATTTTGATTTTTTCAAGATGAAATTTATAAAAGGAGAAAATCCTTTTTTACTCGAAAGTGCCGTTAATTCCAATTATTGTGTCTTAAATGAACGAGCAGCAGAAGTACTGGAGCTTGAAAATCCGATTGACGCACCTTTCTTCTTGATGTCGATCGGTGGAAAATTAAAAGAAAATGATGGAAAACCTTATATCGTTAAAGGAATAATTCAAGATTCGTATGTTAAATCTCTTCATAAAGAACCGGACCCGCAAATGTATCTTCATTTATCCCGTGAGGATCATAATCCCATCTTCTTTAAAATGAAAGGGGATCCCGAAAAAGCAATTAAAACCATTGAAGAAAAATGGAATGAAATGCTCCCGAACGTACCTTTTGAGTATCATTTTTTGGAGGATGCCTATAATGCGCAATATCAATCGGAAATAAACGCAAAAAAAATATTGGGATATGCTCTTGTAATTACATTTGTCATTACAATTGCAGGACTTTTCGCCATGGCTTTTTATACGGCCCAACAAAGGATTAAGGAAATAGGTATTCGTAAAATAAACGGAGCCACCCTCCTCGATTTACTGCTTTTATTGAATAAAGATATTTTATTATGGGTAGGGATTGCCTTTTGCCCGGCCTGTCCCACTGCCTACTTTTTCCTCCGGCATTGGCTGAATAACTTTATTATAAAAACACCGCTTCACAGTTGGATATTTCTTTGTGCCGGATTATTTTCATGTTTTATTGCCTTATTAAGTGTAAGTTACCAAACATGGAAAACAGCCGGGGCAAATCCGATCGAAAGTTTAAGGAATGAATAATGCCATGAAACCGCCGGATTACAACAGTTTTTTTCGTTGGAGTTTTCTCCTTTTTTCCAATATACACAAGAACTAAGGTCTTTATCGCCTTCATTTATTTCTTTTCTTACCACAATTTATTTCTTTCCTTGCAAATACTTCTTCGTTCCACCGCGGACAAACGCTCGTTCTACCGTGGACAAACGCTCGTTCCACCACGGGAGAACGAGCGTTTCTATGCATGAGAACGAGTAATTTTTCACATCAAAAGAACTAATTTCATACCGCAAAAAGAATAAATTTTCGCATACCGATCATTAATTTGTCGAAAGAGATTATATTCCGTGCTTTCCCGTTATCGTTACAATCCATTATGAAATAAGAAACACCGGCGAACTCCGCTTTTTTTTGTTCCAATAAAGTAATGATAAGCAAAATTTGTTGTACTTTCGCACCATCCTAATGGAGAGAATTAATTCTAATATTTTTTTAACAACTTAATAATTGCAGGTATGAAGAAGCATAATTTTAATGCGGGACCATCCATTCTTCCTCAACAAACCATTCAAGAAACGGCCAATGCTGTTTTAAATCTCAACAATTCGGGATTATCTATTTTGGAAATCAGTCATCGCTCGAAAGATTTTCAAGCGGTTATGGATGAAACAGTGGAATTATTCAAAGAATTACTAAATATTCCCGATGGATATTCGGTCGTATTTTTAGGAGGTGGAGCCAGTCTTCAGTTTTGTATGGTACCTTTTAATTTGCTGGAAAAAAAAGCGGCTTATCTTAACACGGGAACTTGGGCGAACAAAGCATTAAAAGAAGCAAAATTTTTCGGAGAAACAGTAGAAGTTGCATCATCCAAAGAGGCTAATTTTTCTTATATCCCTAAAGATTATGTGATCCCTGCCGACGCCGACTATTTTCATATTACAACCAACAATACCATCTTCGGCACAGAGATACGAAAAGATATAGATTCTCCCGTTCCGTTGGTAGCTGATGCATCATCGGATATTTTCTCCCGTCCCATGGATATTTCCAAATACGGACTTATTTACGGAGGAGCCCAAAAGAACCTGGCTCCGGCAGGTCTTACGTTTGTCATCGTAAAAGAGGAATTGTTGGGCAAAGTAAGTCGTCCCATTCCTACCATGTTGGACTACCAAACACATATTAAAAACGGGTCTATGTTCAATACTCCTCCCGTAAGTTCCATTTATTCCGCTTTACAAACATTAAAATGGTTAAAATCGTTGGGCGGATTGACAACCATGGAAAAAATGAACATAGAAAAGGCTGCGATTCTGTATGATGAGATCGATCGTAACAAGTTATTCAAAGGAACGGCGGCTACGGAAGATCGTTCGGTGATGAATATTTGTTTTGTTATGAATGAGGAATACCAAGAACTGGAACAAGATTTTCTTCAATTTGCAGTAAGCAAAGGAATGGTAGGTATTAAAGGACACCGTTCGGTAGGCGGTTTCCGTGCATCGACTTACAATGCTTTACCCAAAGAAAGCGTACAAGCATTAATCGATGCCATGAAAGAATTCGAAAAAATGCATTAATAATTTTAAACATCAATACAATTCACAATAACAACTAAAAGACAAGAAGTATGCAAACAATGGACAAATTTAACTTTGCCGGAAGCAAAGCGTTTGTGAGAGTTGATTTTAATGTTCCTTTAAATGAAAACTTTGAAATTACAGACGATACTCGTATCCGGGCTGCTCTTCCAACCTTAAAAAAGATCATGGCCGATGGCGGAAGTGTAATTATAGGTTCTCACTTGGGACGTCCCAAAGGTCCTACCGATAAATTTTCGTTAAAACACATTCTTCCTCGGGTATCCGAACTGCTTGGTGTAGAAGTTCAATTTGCAGACGATTGCATGGGACAACAAGCGGTTGAAAAATCCGCCGGTTTAAAACCCGGAGAAGTATTAATGCTTGAAAACCTTCGTTTCTATGCAGAAGA
>DAIQOU010000546.1:0-3385 GCA_036787725.1 Bacteroidales bacterium | reverse complement strand
GGCGTGAGCGACACCGGACCTTTTTATAATTTATATCTTCAATATCTATATAGGTAGAGCACTCACAATCGGAAAAATTGTAATTGCCACCACCAATATGTATTAATAAATTGTATCATTATATTATTTTTGTCTGATAAACGTCGACAGACGTATCCTTTTCATTTCGGGTTCAAAAATAGTTATCCTTTTTAAAATATGCAACTATTTTAGATTTTAATTTACCGGATTTCTCTTTTTACCGGTGATTTTATATCGGAATAACCTTTTATCGCCTGCTCCTCAATGATTGAAATACTGCCGGATTACATATAAAAGTAAATATGCTCGTATTCATTTTATCTGCTTTTTAATTACGAATCAATAATTCTTCAAGAACTCCTTCCCATTTTTCATTCAGCCGAATTGCTTCTTCTGCAGTTATACTTATTACACTTCCGTGTCGAGGATAAAAGTTTTTCGTAAAAGATTCGGGTGTTTGGGTAAAATTATATAAATCGATACTGCGTTGGAATTCGTAACGTCCATTAGCATACAGGTCATACATCAGGATATATGTATTGGAATCATTCAATTTAAATATACTTGATCCTTCTACCACTGTTTTTCCCGCATACGCATCCAAATACTTGAAATCTTCTTCCCAAGGGCCTTTCAACGAGGTTCCGATTGCTTGTTGGATTCCGTTTTTTATTTCTTTTCCCTTTTCATCCTTTGTATTTCCTTTATAAAAAAAATGATATATCCCGTCCTTATATATAATATCCCCGTCTATGGCTCCGTATTTAGCCCGAAACATGAGTTTTGGCTCTTCGGTAAAACCGGTAAAATCATCATTGGCATAAGCATAATAGAAATCCAGGTTATTTTCGCCATTGAAGCGGATTGTAAAATAAATCATATATTTATTTTCAACAGGATCGTAAATCACCTGAGGAGCCCATACCCATTTTACATTGCCAAATTTTTCGGGATACAGTGTAGCCAAATCAATTATACTGTGTTGCCAATCCGTCAAATTGTTTGACCTTAACATAACTATTCCCGGATTACGGTCCCATCCGTTTTGTATGGTAAACATATCGGTTGCCACCATATAAAAAGTTTTTTCGTCTTCTGCCCGCATAATATAGGGATCACGAATTCCTCCTGTTTGTGCAATCTTATCGGAAGAAAGAACGGGCCGATTATTATTCAAAGCAAACCAGTTAACAGCATCCGCACTCACTCCGAAGCGAAGTTGTTCTTGAAGTTTGCCTTCCCCCCGACCTTCAAAATAAGCAAACAGGTAACCCTCATACTTGGGTTCTTCAAAAGCAATATAAAGCGGAAAGGATTTCTTTTTTGAATATTTCTCTCCTTTTATATGGGCCGTCAATGTAACTTTAACCTTTTTCCCGCCGCGAGGAGATAATTTCAACAGCTTCCCTTCATGTGAAATAAATTCGGGCTTATCTGACACCCAACTTATTTCGGTCCCGTTTTTCCCAACCGTATCAAGAGGAAGATCCCATTTCAAATTTTTACTGAATCCTTCCGGTATATTCAGGTTCTTTACATCTCGGTCTACCCTTTCTTTACCCGAAAGAGCTGCTGCCACAGAATTCCGTGCATTTAAAGAAATGGGTATAATAAAAAAGACAATAGCGAAAAAAAATAAAATTCTACAATAATTCATTCTATATATTTTTTAATTGACTAATATAATTCCTCCTTCCGACTGTATAGTTAATGTTATTTCCCCGTCTTTCCGCATATTGATTTGTTCTTTTTGCGGAGAACGGTCCGGCTTGCCGGAGTAAAGCGATACTTTCGATTCCGACAACATGGGCAAATTCACCTTTATTTTCTTTACTTGTTTTTCTGCGTTTACTCTCGCCACATACCATTTTGTACCAAGCCGACGAGCTAATATAACATATTTTCCCGGATAACCGTCAATAAAAACCGTTTCATCCCATACGGCGGGTACATCTTTCATAAAGTCGATTATAAAATCCGGATACTCGCTTGTATTATTGGGAGCGATACCGAAATTTTGAACCGGTGATTGAAACAATACTGCTGTCGCCAACTGAAATATTTCCGTTGTTTTACGAATGCTTCCGCTTTTATTATCCCGGCTATGTCTTTTATTCAACAGTACGGGACCGAAATCCATCGAAGCCACACTGTTACGAATAAACGGGTGCAAACAGGCATTATAAGCTTCCATATCATTGGCACGTTGTGAAAATATCAGGTTCTCGGATGCCAATACTGCTTCACTGCCTGCAAAGTTGGGATACATACGTTCCCACCCTCGGGGCCAAGGTACAGCCGTGAAAAATGACCATTAAACCGTAATCGTTAGCATCGGAAAGGATATCTTCATACAGTTTCATTGTTTCCTGTTTATCTCCGCCGAAAAGTCTACTTTAACCCCTTTCACTCCCATACTCTTCATCCAAGCCATTTTTTTTACGAGCAACAGATGTATTCATACAATTTTTAGGGGTTTGGGGAGCATCATTCGAATATCCGTTGGAATTACACCATAGAAATGCATCCACGTTTTTCGACCGGGCATATTTTAATAATTCAGCCATTCGATTATATCCAATCTGTTTATCCCATAATGCATCTATCAAGATATACTCATAACCTAATTGAGCTGCCAGATCGATATATGTCACCTGATCTTCATAATTCATACTGTTATCTTGCCACATAATCCAACTCCGGGTTGACCTGCCGAACTTATAATCTGTTGAAGGTTTGTATAATGGATCTGCTACATCAAAAGGAATCGTGGTTTCGACTATAGGTTTAAGATTATCTCCTACGGTAATCGTTCTCCAAGTGGTTTCTCCGGGCAAACTGATTGCCGGTTTATTCAAAACGATCCCATTATTCTCTTCCGGTTCCGGGAAGACAATGGTATATAAGCCGTTTTTACTGCTTTCACTCAATATCGATCCGCAATACAAACTGTTAACTCCGGTCTCCGATATCAATGCCCATCCATTATCACCAATATGAAATAAAGCCGGAAAAGTATATCCCAAGCCATAAGCAGATACAGTCCTTACAGGCTCGTCAGCTGTGTATTCTTCTTCATAACTTGGCTTTGTTTTCATCCGGCCGATCATGGGAGTAGCCTGAGATGTAAGAAAAGTTGTTGTGAATAGAGGAAATTTGAAACCCGACAATTCCTTTTCCACGATACAACGAGCAGTTTTACCATTTCGAGCCAATGAATATTTAAAGGCAATATCATTATTGCTTACACGAAATATCAAGCTTATCTTTTCTTTTTCGGGGGTTTCATAAGTACACACTATTTCGTTTGCATGATAATCTACGCGACTTTTTTTGATACGGTTTTCTGTATAGGACTTATTTA
>DAIQOU010000545.1:0-3407 GCA_036787725.1 Bacteroidales bacterium | reverse complement strand
CGTACCAACGGGCTGATCGGGCTCGTCGGTAGCGGGTTCATCGCCCCAAGGGGACAGATCAAAGAAGAAAGCCTTTTTACTTACAAAAAAATCATGATTGGTCAACGTATGGTGATTTCGAGGGGCTGCCAACGGGTTGGTTTTCCAATATTGATCCTGATAGTAAGCTCCAAATTCCGTATTGCATTTTCCCTTTTTTACATAATGTTCGATAAACCACCAATAAGGATCATTTTTCAGTGATCCGGAAGAAGGGCGATCGGTACCGGGAATCATCCCTTTGCCTGTAAAAAGAGAAGATCCGTCTTGCTTCAACAGCCACCGCTTAACCGGAAGCTTCGGCCCGTTCAATACCAACCGATCATATAAACTCCCGGGCGTCGGATCGTAACGAATGGCTGCCAAATCTTCAATCCCGGCTATGGCGGATGCAACATTTGCCGTGGAAGGTACTTTTTCGTCATACACCACCACTCCTTTTATATAAGAAGAATAGGCCTTAAAAAGTTCTTCGATGCCGGGATAAATAACTGTTTCCTTACCGGATAACCATTCGCCGGGAGCGGAATATTTGTTCCACCAATAAGCATCAATATCAAATTTTCGCTCCATTACAAAATAGACATAGAGCCGGGGAGCTTTTCTATTAACCACCCCTTGCAACGTAGCAACGGCATGTACATCGTCCCACGCTGTATTCAACCCGTCCGGCGTCTTCAAATCGGTTTCCAATGTATACCTTAAATCAAAAATCCCGATCGGAGAACGGGCAAACATACCGATCCACGGCAATAATAACAAGAAGAGTAATAAAAACTTTTTCATGGTGAGATACTTTATTTGATAAATTTATAGGATACGGCACGATCGTCCGACCCGATATGAAGGACATACATTCCCGGCTCGTTCAGAACGATTTTCTCAACGGCATTCTTAACCGCCCGACGAAACAGAAGAATTCCGGCAACCGAATAGACGGAAATTAATTTTTCTCCCTCCAGGTTTCCGATCATTACCCCATCCGATACCCGGTGCAAGATGTGCCTTTTATTGTTATTCTTTTTATCTTGAATGCCGGTCGGATTTCCCGATTGAGATGTAAAGATCGGATAAGGAGAAACGTCGGTATCTATATGCCATAGCCGGGGATCAAAATGCAGTTTATTCAGATAAAAATCCAACGAATGAATCTGTGCCTGATCGGCATTCTCTCCGTGAAGGGTATTGATCCCCGTATTTCCGGTTATCATTTCTCCATTGATCGTTACGGCTTCATAAGCATAATTATTCCGGCAGCCGGCGCCTCCCCGGACCGAACCGCTTATTCTTCCGTAATCGGCTGTTTTTCCTGTTATACTTTCATTTAAGGCCAAGTTGTTTTCCAGCACTGCCCCGTCGGCTCCGCCGGTAATTCCGCCCGTATTGGTATTCCCTTCCACCCGGCAAACGGAATAACATCCGGCCACCCGGCTGCCCGCATGGCAGAAACTCGCAATACCTCCTACTCCGTCTTTTGCATATACACTCCCCCCTACGGAATAACAATCCGACAACTCCGAATTAAACAACGGCCCGGTAATGCCTCCGGCTTGCGACCCGTGATCGGACAAGGTGTTGTAACAATTACTGTTTATTACTGCCAATCGCATGAGTGTACTTCTGAAAGTAGCTCCGCTTACGACACCCAAACGACCTTCACCCGTAATTTCACAATTTTCTACGATCAGGTTGCGGATCTTGGCGCCATCCGTAACGCCGAAAATACTTAAATCATGGGCTTTCCGTTCTGCTTTCAAATTCTTCACCGTATGAAAATCCCCGTCAAAAGTGCCGCTGAAACGAGCCGCATCTTTATCTCCTCCTCCCCATTCTCCCAACGGCCACCAGCCTTGTTTATCATTATATTCGTAGTTCGTAAAATCAAGGTCGGCGATCAGTTTGAAACATTTATCTTTATAAGCTCGCATAGCATCGAATTGTTCGGGGGTTTCTATCAAATAAGGATCTTCTTCCGTCCCTTTTCCTCCCGCGAAAGGAGATTGGGATTCATCGTTCAAATAGATGCGCAGTAATTCAAAAAAGGAAGGGGCATCCAACAGCAGGATGTTTTCATCTCTTTTTTTAATCTCTTCTACTGTACGCATATACCAGGTAGGGGTTTTCACAATATTGCGGAACCAATGAAAACGCATGGGATAACGTTCTTTCACTCTGTCGACAATTACTTTCGCAGCTTCAGCCGGACTATTATTATTTACATCCAAATCGGAACGGAGCACCGGCATATTGCGGTGAATGGAAACCACCGGCACCTTTTGCGGTACAATACCGTTCGGACTGAATGAAGTATAACAATCCAATCCGTCTTCATTCAATCCGGGAGCATACCCGTCTACTATAAAGCCGGTAATCGTCAGTCCCCATTTATCATAATAGGATTTGCAATGACGGGCCCAAGCATCCAATCCCGAAGGTAAACCGGAGATGGGACGGGGTTCTTGCAACATTCCCGGCATCAGGTATCCGGCGCCGTTATCCGCCGATACAAAATAATCATTCTCGGTGGCTGTTTTTCTGAAATTATGCAATACATGCGGCACCCTGTTTTGCAAAACCGGACTCACACACCACATCAGGGGGACTTTGCCGCGATACGGATCGTCCCAAATAGCGGGAGTAAATTGAGAAACCCAAGCCGATGCATCGTAATCGCCTACATAAAAAATAATAAAGTTCCGACCCGCAAAATTGACTTTTCCTTCTTCTGTCAACAATCCCCTTTTCTTTAGTTCTTCATGCGTTACCCATTGTTGAGGATAGTTTTCTTCCAACGGAAAATGTTGCCAAAAAGAAGCATTGGCCAAGGCTCCTATCGATATGGCATCTGCATCTTTAAATGCATTATAAGCACTTATGATCCGTCCGAATTCCCATTCGGTGGGAACATCGTCGTGAATCCCTCCCGCATGCTTCGTATATTTATACGCCCATGCCGGGAAACCTCCGATATAGCACATTTTCTCTCCTTTATTTTGTTGATAAGCCGACAAAAGAAATTCTTTCAACGTAGCCAAATCGGTACCGACCGGCTGACCGGGTTCGTCGGTAGCCGGTTCGTCACCCCAAGGGGACAGATCAAAAAAGAAAGCTTTTTTACTGACGAAAAAATCGTGATTGGTCAGCGTGTGATGATTCCGAACCGCAGCATAAGGATTCTTTTTCCAATATTGGTCCAAATAATATGCACCGAATTCGGTATTGCACTTTCCCGGTTTCACATAATTTTCGATAAACCATAAATACGGATCGTTTTTCAATGAACCCGAAGAAGGGCGATTGGTTCCGGGAATGATTCCTTTGCCTGTAAATAAAGAAGTTCCGTCTTCATTTATCAACCGGCATTTTAC
>DAIQOU010000089.1:11040-12738 GCA_036787725.1 Bacteroidales bacterium | reverse complement strand
TTCACAAACAAAAAATGATTATGAAAAAAAGTAAATTATTAAGTTTTTTCTTTTTCAGTTTAATAACAAGTTCTTTGATCTCTTTCTCGAGCTGTAGCGACGATGACGATGATGATGATTTCAAAGGAGAAGACCGTGATTACTTCAATGTAGTATTGGGTGTAGGAGACGACGGTAATGATGGAGTATACATTCAGGCGTTAGAGGATATTTCTTCAGGTACTATCGGATTCAAAGGATACGGATTTGAAATTCCGGCGGACAGAACGGCCCGTGTCTGTACTTCCGAAGACGGTAAATATGTATATAGCTTAGACTACGGCGGCGGAACCATTACCAAGTTCCAAACCAACGGAGGGCAAAGTTATACACAAATGTCTAAAATTGACGTAAAGCAAGCTATCGGTACTCATCCCAGGTGGGGAAAAGTGAGCGACGAAATGGCTTTATTGCATAATATTGTGGTGGAACGTAAATATAAGGATCAAGAAGGAACTCAGTATGATTATTCTGCTGCGAAACCCCTGTTGGTAGCTATCAATTTGGGCGGAGCCGGTGAATTGAAAATGGGGACGATATCAGATAAGGAAGAAGTTCCTCGTAGCCAAGAAGATAAAGATCGTGATCTTCATATCTGGCGTATCGATGCTCCGGTAGTACATAAAGGAAAAGTATATTACGGAGTGGCTAAAAGAAGTTATGACCCGGCAACCGGAAATAATGTAACGGTGAGTGATTACTCTACTACCACTTTGGTAGCCGATTACCCTTCTTTGACTAATTTAAAAACGATTTCTTCCACTCAAGCTACCGGCGAAAATTACGGCTACCGTACTCCCGTTAATTATGTAGATGAAAAAGGAGATATTTACCAAATGGTAGGAAACGGACAAAAAGCTTGTATTTTGAAAATCAGTAATGAAGATTATGACAACTCTTACAAATTGGATCTTTCTGCAAAGCTTGGAGTTGAGGTAGGAGCATTGGGCTGGTTTTATGTCGGAAACGGAATCGGATATGCTCTTTTCTATGATCTGGAAAAAGGTCAGAGCGAAGCTGAAGCCGCGTGGGGTATTGCCCGGGTAGATGTTTATAACCAAACGGCAGTGAAAATGAATATTCCTTATAAACTTTGGTTGCGTCAATACCAAAAAGGAGTATTGAAAGACGGCAAGTTCTATATGGCATTAGCGCCTGTAGGCCAAGAAGGAGCCGTTTATATGTTTGATCCCAGATCTGCTTCTTCCGATGGATTCACCAAAGGGGCCAAGTTGGATAATTTGGGTGGTCAGTTCTATATCGGTATATTCTAAAAAGATTCTTTCATAATAAAAACGGAGGTCCGGAAAGGAAAAACAAATTCCTTTTTGGACCTCTTTTTTTATTTTTCATGCCCTGTGCTGTTAGTACTTCTATCCGGTTTTGAACTCGAAATTATAAGCATTTTATTGTCTGAAAATCTGCTCAAGATCTCTTCATCAACAGGTCTTGAGTAAATGATAAAGTGATCAAGACCTTTTTGGTAAGAGATCAAGATCTCTTTTATGCCTTTTCCCGAAGAAAGATCCGAGATCGGCAATCTGCTAATAATCAGGGAGTAATCGGATTTGAGGAGGTGAGAAGAGATAGGATGTGAAATAGGCTGTCTCAAAAGGCTAAGTGTTCTTTGAATAAGTTACGAATTGTAAGTTTGGTATG
>DAIQOU010000089.1:0-10940 GCA_036787725.1 Bacteroidales bacterium | reverse complement strand
TGTCTCAAAAGGCTAAGTGTTCTTTGAATAAGTTACGAATTGTAAGTTTGGTATGAGTGAAAACTGCGCACCGGCTGTATTATGCATAACCGTGGACCGGCGAAGCACAGTCCGCGGCAGGCGATACGCCTCACCCGCAGCTTCCCCCCGGGTTACGCTTCGCTCACCCGGGGTTATGCACATGTTACCCCTTCGGGGTAATTGATTACAAATAATCTCGTCGGGAGATACCCGATCTTTTGAGACAGGTTCTTTTAAGTTTAACGGATTTACCGTTTTATTTTATTTCCCAAGCCAATGCGCTGGCACCCAATACGGCAGCATCACTTTCCTTTAATTGTGACAACAACAGTTTGGTTTTTCCTTTAAAAATAGGAAGTACATTGGCTTCCATATTTTCATAAATCGGCTTAGTGATGAAATCGCCGGCTTTGGTGAGTCCTCCGAATAAAATAATAGCTTCGGGGCTGGAGAAAGCAATGAAATCGGCGAAAGCTTCTCCCAAGATTTTTCCGGTATATTCAAAGATTTCCAAGGCTATTTTATCTCCTTTAACTGCGGCATCGTATACGTCTTTGGATGCTAATTCGGAGATGTCCAAATCCCGAAGCAGGCTCTCTTCCTTTCTTTCTTCGAGGTATTGTATCGCTGTTTGTGCCACTCCCGTTGCCGAAGTGTAGGTTTCAAGACATCCTCTTCTTCCGCAACCGCACAATCTTCCGTTATTTCTTCTGACAATAACATGCCCCAATTCGCCGGCAAAGCCGTCGTGACCGTAGACCAATTGTCCGTTTACTACAATTCCGCTGCCTACGCCGGTACCTAACGTAATCATGATAAAATCTTTCATTCCTTTCGCTGCACCGTAGGTCATTTCTCCGATCGCAGCAGCATTGGCATCATTGGTCAGAACACAAGGTATTCCGGTTTGTTCGGCAATCATCGCTGCCAAAGGAACTACTTTCCGGTGTGCCCATGCCACATTGGGAGCGTCTTCAATACATCCGCTGTAATAGTTACCGTTGGGAGCACCGACTCCGATTCCTTTAAATAATTCTTTTCCGCCCGAATCATTAATAATACGGTTTAATTCGGGAGCAAGAGCAGAAACATATTCATCTGCGGTTGTATATTTTCCGGTTTTAATGGAACCGGAAGAAAGAATCTGACCTCTTACATCAACAACTCCAAATACAGTATTGGTTCCTCCAACATCTATACCTATTACATACGGTTTTTCCATGTGTATACATTTTTTATAGTTAAACGTTCATTAATTGCCTTACAAAAATACAGGAATATTTTAGATTCCCAATAAACGATCTGTTAATCATTGTTTTTATTCAGACATGTTTTTGATATAAGGGATTGGTCTTAACTCTCCAAATCCATAGAACCGTTTCGCGTTTAGCCCTAAAAAGGAGGCTTTTTCTTCTTCCGATAATAAGGAACTTTTTATTATGAAATCATAAGACATCCGATAAGTAATCGCCGTGATGGTTCGGGGATAATCGGAACCCCACATTAATTTATCCGTTCCTACAAGTGCTCCGGCTTCTTTGATGGCCCAAACCGCACCTTTAAACGGATAAAATTCATCATTGAAGAGCCAGGTAATTCCTCCCGATTCGATCATCACATTGGGATGACGGGCCAGTTTGATTTGTTCCTGCCAACCGGGGCGGGTCACCATCCCGAAATGACCGATGGCGATGCGGAGGTCGGGGCATTCCTTAATAACTTCTTGCATTTCGGCGACTTGTTCTTCTCCCGCTGCCAGGTCAACAGATAATAGAATGTCTTTCTCTTCCATCAACTTAAACAGAGACATCATTTCATCGCAAGTAAGCCACACCCTTCCTTGCGGAAGATGCAAGCGTTCGGCGGGAATTTTAATGGCTTTGAATCCTTGTTCGATAAGCTTTTTTCCTTCTTGAAAATAGCCCGGCCGGCGGGCATCCGCCAGGCCGCAACAAAGGAAACGATCCGGGTAAGTTTGTTGTACTTCCCAAAGATATTCGTTCTGCGATCCGTCAATGTATTCCTGTGTGATAACGGCGGCTGAAACCCGGGCATATTCCATGTTGGAAAGAAATATTTCCGCCGTATTTTTTCCATCAATCATAAATGGGGGAACCATTTGCCTTACTTCTCCCATGAAAAGAGATCTTCCTCCCTCCAATGTTTTAATCTTCTGCCCGTTGACTTCCGTATCTTGCCGGAGCCACAGATGTGCATGTGCATCGATAATCCGGTAGTCCATACTTCTAAAATTGAATAAGGATTCGAAATACGCTTCCGGTGTTGTTTTTCCAATATTCGAGCGCTTCGCCGGCACGTTCGGGAGGATATATTCCGCTGATTAATTTTTCGGTTGGTGCCATGCTGCGTTTAAGGTATTTCATTACGGCTCTGAAATCTTCGGGAAGGGCGTTTCTGGATCCTCGGATATCCATTTCTTTCATAACGAAGAGTTTGGTTGTGAAAGAAATATCGGATTGTGCATATCCTATACATACTACTCTTCCGGTGAAAGCGACCTCATTAACCGCCAGCTGATAAGTTGCGGGTGCGCCCACAGCTTCGATCACAACATCCGGGCCGTTATTGTCTGTCATTTCTTGTAATCGTTGATGTACATCTTCCGTTTTTGTATTGACGGTTCCCGTTGCTCCCAGTTGTTTGGCCAGTTCCAGTTTGCTGTTGTCCACATCTGCGGCGATGACTTGGGCTCCTCGCAAAGCGGCCCGAATGATAGCGCCTATTCCGATCATTCCGCAGCCGATGACCAGTACGGTATCCGAATCGGTCACTTGGGCCCGGGATATGGCGTGAAATCCCACACTCATCGGCTCCACCAGTACAAATTCTTTAGACGAAATATCCGGATCGGCAATTACTTTTTGCCAAGGAACGGTAATATATTCACACATGGCTCCGTTGCGTTGAACTCCCAGTGTTTGATTAAATTGGCAAGCATTCGGACGGTGATTGCGGCAAGAAGTGCAATGTCCGCAGGCAGTATAGGGATTGACCGTACAAGCCATACCGGGCTTTAAGAATTCGGGTACTTCTTCTCCGACGGATTCAATTTCTCCTCCGATTTCATGTCCCGGAATGACCGGTAATTTTACCATCGGGTTTTTTCCCAGGTAAGTATTGAGATCCGATCCGCAAAATCCTACATATTTTAATTTTACCAATACTTCTCCCGCTGTTGGAGTCGGCTTTTTTGTCTCCACAAGCCTTACTTCTTCCATTCCTGTTATTTCTATTGCTTTCATACGTTATTACTGTATATTATTATTTATTCATACAATCTGAATATTCGTTCCATGAGTTGCCATTTTTTATCCGAGGCAGCTCCCGGCTCTGCGTCTTGAAAAACAGCCATTTGTTCTTCCCATTCCTGTTGTTTCGGCAGTCGGGCCAATTGAGAGAATGCTTCATCCCAATCGAAATCGAGCGGAGTTTCCACAATCATCACCAGTCGGTTTTTCAGCAGGTAGATTTCCATTTCAAGGATACCGATGCTGCGAATCCCTTCCGGGATTTCGGGCCAAACTTCTTCTTGACTATGGAACTTTCTGTACTTTCGGATTAAATCAGAGTCATCTTTCAAGTCCAAGATTTGACAGTACCGCTTGGTAGGAACGGAAAATGGCTTTTCCCGGTATCCGGTCTTTGGAGTTTCCATAAAATTAAGTATTTAGCTGTTTAACCAAGTATCTCGGAAACGAGGTTCCAGTATTTCCCGGACTTCTTTCAATAAATTCTCATCCAACGGTTCTTCGGTCCGTCGGATATTTTCCAACACAGCTTCCGGTCTCGTTGTACTGAACAAGGTGGTAGCAATCCGGGGATTATCTACTGCATAGCGAATTGCCAAACTTTCTATGGATTTCCCTTTGTTCCGGCAATATTCGGCCGCTTTTTTACATAGATCTTGTAACGGTTTCGGTGCCGGATGCCAATCGGGAGCTCCCCGTTCGGTCAATAATCCCATGGAAAAAGGGGATGCATTGATCACTCCTACCTTTTTTTCTTCAAAATAATCCAAGTAATCAGCCAACGCATCATCATTGAGGCAGTAATGACAAAAAGAAAGAATACTTTCTACAGTTCCCTCCGGAACATGATCGATAACATACTTAAAATGACGCAGTGTCAAGTTGGTTATTCCTACATGTTTTACAATCCCTTTTTCTTTTAGGGCGGTCAATGCCGGAAGAGTTTCTTTACATACCATGTCCAAATCGGCAAACTCAATATCATGCACATTGATCAGGTCGATGCAGTCGATATTCAAGCGGTCCATACTTTCATACACACTTTCGGTAACTTTCTTTTCGGAATAGTCCCAATAATTTACGCCGTCTTTTCCGTAGCGGCCTACTTTGGTGGAAAGATAATAACGGTTCCGATCGATGTCCTTCAATGCTTTTCCCAATACGGTTTCTGCTTTGCAGTGTCCGTAATAAGGCGAAACATCAATAAAATTAATACCGTGTTCCACTGCAGTATGTACTGCCCGGATTCCTTCACTCTCTTTCAACGAATGAAAAACACCTCCCAATGAGGATGCTCCAAAACTTAATGCAGACACTTTCATGCCTGTTTTTCCAATTTCTCTGTATTCCATATGTAACCTGTAAAAAGATTTTTTATCAAAATTAAAAAATATAAACTGCCCGTAGCCGAAAATTTTATACTGCAATAACGGGGATCGGTTGTCCGATACATAATTTATTCAACTCGGTTCCCTTTCACATCAATAAAGAAGGTTTCGCCGTTTAGTTTTACCTTTGCTTTTCCCTCTTTATTAAAATAACGGGCTTCATCATATATAAACGGGATTGCTTCTTTTCCCGTTTGATCTATAAAACCGTATTTACCCTCTATACATACGGCTGCCAATCCGGATTTGGTGAACGAGTATGCCGGGTTATATATACATGGAATCACTTCTTTCCCTGTTTTATCTACATATCCCCACCAACCATTTGAGCGGACTAATGCCAATCCTACCGAAAAAGCATGAGCATAATCATATATAAACGGTACAACCTCTTCGTCTGTTGCGGCATCTGAAAATCCCCATTTACCGTTATTTTCCGACGCCACTAATTTTCGTGTTTCCAATGTCGGGATATCAGCGGATTTCTTTTTTGTTTCTTGTTTAGCCATTTTAATTCACTATGGTTTTCATTCTTCATTAATTTTTATTTCTATTCCCGGAATCCAATGGTTATGTTCATTATCATAATATACATAAGCCCGAGAGGCCGTTCCTCTATAGGTGCCCGGGATTTCTGCTTTCAAGTCCAGGTGAATGACTTTTTCTTCTTCCGGCCCCAATTCCCTGTAATAGATTACGAGGTTATCGTCGGTAATTTCATAAAAATCGAATATTTCTTTTTCCCGTAATTCTTTCAGTTGCCAAGGTTGCAGGCTCATTCCTCCGGGAATTCCGATAATGGCGACACTCATCGGCAAAGCATTCTGTGCTTGATTTTTCAGTTTTACAGACAATCGCATGGTTTCATTTACCTTGATCTCGTTGTCCGTAGAATGAACGGATACCCGTAACGGACATGATTTCGAAGAGGGAGGGGTTGCTGAATGCCAAGAAATATTGATTCCGTAAGAATAAGGTAATTTTGTTCCCGAAAAACCGGTAACGAGGGTATTCTTTCCTTTCTTCAATGCTGAGGTAAAATCAATGACCGGTTCTGTCTTTTTGTTTACTTTTTCAGGTAAATCAATGCATTCTTTTTGATTGTTCGCATCCATGCAAAATGTTCCTTTCAGATCGGTTGTGGTAAAAAGGGCATATTTTGTCAATGCTTGCAAGCAGACACTTGTGGTCTGCGTATTTCCGAAACTTCCGCCCGATTTGCCTTTACTGATAAAAGCCAGGCATTTTTGAATAAGGTCTCGATCAAGACCGGCCGGTTCTTTCAATAAAGCCATGAGCCAATAGGCCGCCGCTTCCCGATTTTGAGCCTCACCGGCACTCCGTACGATAGTGGCTTCAATCTTTAATGTTGAAAAATCCAATCCTTTCAACTGCTCTATCAATTTATGGTAAGAAGCTTTGTCTCCTCTCAAATAGGCTGCATTGGCCAATAAGGCCATACGATAGGCATCTTTACTATTTAGAGCTTCCTTCAAAACGCTTGTATATTCCGAATCGATCTCATTGCCTTTTCCGATCTCGGTCAGGGCATAGACGATGTATGCATTGTTTACCTTTACCGGAGCGCCCGAAAAGCCGTATCTGCCGTTGTTTTGTTTAAATCCTCCTTTTCCGTCTCTCCTGCTTAATAAAAACCCAAGCGCCCTTTCAGTCATTGCTTTGTCTACCTTATCGTATACTTTTTCCAATTCATAAAAATGAACCAATCCGTATGCTGTAAGCATTTCGTGGGCGGGAGAGCCTCCGTACCATTCAAAACCTCCTGTTTTCGCGACTTCATAATTGGCCAGCTTCTTATAGCCGTTCTCCAGGTATTCCAATGCTTTGGCTCGTGTCCGGTTGTCCCCTTTTCCGGTAGCTTGGAGCAATTGCAATGCAAACACATTGGGAAACGCAGAAGACAGTACTTGTTCAAAGCATCCGTAAGGTTCCCTGAAAATGCTTTCCGCTCCTGCGAACAATTCATTGGTAAGTTCGACATAAACTACCGCTTCTGCATTTAAGGTACCTTCTACATGATCCGGCAAATGAAATTCGGTACGATCGTTCAAAGAACGCCCCGAGAAACCGAATCGATAGGGAAAGTTAATTTGGCGAATCGTAAACCGGCGTACGATACGTTCTTTGTATTTTCCGGCTTTGGCATGTATAATCAACTGAGTTTCTCCGGAAAAAGATCCTGCTTTTAAAGGAATAAAAACGGTGGAGGTATGATTGGCCGGTATCTCCGGATTCAGATCGATCGGCTCTGAAAGAGTAACCAACGAGTCTGTTTCCACACGAACGCTTACTTTCATGGGAGAGTCGGTTTGATTTTTCAGCATCACCGGTATTTTAACTGTATCTCCGCAGCCGGCAAACAGCGGCGTTTTTGCATCGGCAGAAAAGTCATTACCGACTACGATCCGTTTGTTTACGCTTCCCAACAATCCTTTTTGGGGATCAATCCCTTCGGCGGTGATGCGATAAGTAGAGGATCGTTTATTGTTTAAAAAACGAATCGATGCTTTTCCCGTACTGTCGGTACGAATAGCGCCGTTCCAATATACCGTTGAACCTTCTCCTGTAGGATTGTCTTTTGTTTGTGTAAAAGCAGGAGACGTATAAAACTGTTTTTTGCGTATCGTTTTGCCGGTGTAGTTGGGTCTTGCCGGTTTGTATTTATTATCGAACCATGGTTTTTTAGTGATGATCTCAATCGTTCCGTTAGAGGCTTGCGATCCATATACAGCGCTCCCGTTTACCGATTTTAATACACTAATCGATTCGATATCGCTCGGATTAATCATACTTATTGCCTGCGAGAATGTTTCCGAGATAGGTATTCCGTTGATAACCACCAGCGGCTCTGTGTTAAGGGTGGTCATTCCCCGGATGGCTGTGTACTTGTGGGAGGCCGCTCCGATATCTTGTGTATTGGTAATTAATCCCGGCGTTATACCTGTTAATCCGGATATAATTCTTTCGGGAGTTGAAAAAAAGTTAATGTCTTGGGTTCTTATAGCACTGACATTATGTGCCATATGTTCTCGACGGTAGGTGCCGTAACCTACCACTACCATTTCCTCCAATAGGGATTGGTCGGATTCAAAACGTTCCGTTACGGGAGCGGTCGGCCTTGCTTCTTCTTTTTGCTTTTCCGGGGAGTCGGAGACTGTCCTCGGGTTCAAATCAATCTTGCTGCCTTCTTCCGTATCGAGAACCCGTTCTTCTGCAATTAGAGGGTTTCCGTCAATGAGATACACCCGGTTGGGGAGTTTTGCAGACACAAAAACGCCGTCTGTCATATCAGTATTATGAAAGACAAAATGGCCTTCGGAAGTGGTATTTAACTTGGCGATTCGTTTTTTGCCTCCCAATTCAATTATAAATACATCTGTTCGGATGGGATTTCCTTTATCGTCCAGAACGTATCCGTATACACTTCCCAGTTTTTCGGCTTGATTTTCGAATTTCTGTTCCGGCGGATTAAGCACCTCTTCCCATGAAAAGCGTCTCCAGCCGTGAGTGAGCATCAACAACTCCCGGGCTTCTTCCGCTTTGGGTTCTTCCGGATCAAAATAAAAAGCCGGTTCTTGTATCTTTCCTTTCAATTCGGAGGAAAAAAGCAGATAACTAAGCAAATTATCCTGTTTGTCGTCAGCCAAGGTCAGCAGTTGTTCGTCTGCAACCGACAGACCGATTGCTGCGGATACCGGATTCCCGCTTGCATCGCCGGTCTCTATCGTAAGCTTCACCAAGTCTCCCGGGACATACGATTCTTTATCGGTCGTTAGTTTGATTTGCAGGCCTTTGTCCGGATTCAAAAAGACAAGTCGTTCGGCAGATTCTTGTGCCCCGTTAAATAAAGTAAATACCGCAATACCGGCCGGAAAATCTTCTGTATTTATTTCCAGTTTATTCTTTCCCTTTTTCAAATTCAGTTTTTTTGAATATTGAATTATTCCTTGGGTATGGGCAACAATGGAGGCGTCCGGCTTATTTTCCGGACTGAAAATATTCCATTCCAATGTTTTGTTTTCCTTTTTTGTCAACGAAAGGACATATCCTTTTTCCCGTATCTCCGGGAGTTCTCTCAACTGATCGTTGCCGAGCGGAGTCGTGATTTTTGCATAATATTTTCTGCCTTTTTGGGGAGTAAACGAAAAGGTTCCCATTCCCAATCGGAAACTTTCAAAAGAAGTAATTTCCCGACCGGAATCGTCCAGAATTACACCTTTGATATCGGCACCCTTTCCGAACTCGTTCAAAGCTTCGAATGCGATTTTGTTTTCTGTTCCGGCCACCGGGTCCCCTCCTTCCGGGAAAAACTGTAAATCTATTTTATTCAATACAATCGGGACAGCTCTTGAAATCGATTCTTCTATCCCTTTATCTGTAACAACAGCTTGAAAGATTCCGTCGTTGGAGCTTAGATCGACAGGTAGTTGAAAACGGATTGCAACTTCGCCGTCAGTCGTTTTACTTTCTATATTTTTATATTCTTTTCCTGCGATGCGGATGGAGGACCGGACGCGGCTGCCGGTTGTTTTTATATTATTCAGGTCTGTAACTTTTAGATTCACGACCACTTCATCTCCGGGTCCGTAAGCTCTTTTTTCGAAGTCGAGTTTAAGCAACAGGCGAGGAGTAAGGATTTTTTGTATTGTAACTTCCTTCGAAAAATAGTTTTCTTCTCCCCAATTTTTCATCCAGTTCGTATAGCTCACGATCTTATAAATACCACCCGGCCGGTTTTCGGGAAGAGGGAAGGAGCCTTCAAAAGTACCGGAAATTACATATTGCTCCCGGATGTCTATTACATTGCCCCAAGGGTCTTGCAGTTCTATATATACCACATCACCGGTACGAGAAGGCTTATTGTCTGAAGCATTCACCAGATATCCTTTATACCAGATCGATTCCGAGGGTATATAGTATGTTTTATCGGTTTGAATGTATACTTTTTCTTGCGGGAACTTTTCATTAAAAGAGGCCAACGCATCTTGTAATTGACGGATGATATCTTGATTTCCGGCTCCTGTCAAAATCAACGGAAGCAGTATACAACAGCTTATATATGCAATTTTTTTCATAACATTAAAATCCAAGAGTAACAACAATTGAATAACTGCGGAGGGCCGGTAAATTAAATAAATCAAGCCCCCGACTGGAAGCATATCCGAATAAACAAGAAGAAGGATCGACTCCCTTATACGAAGAGATGACCCATAAATTAGCAGCATTGGCTCCGATGGAAAAATCTTTTATAAAAGACCGATTCCAACGGTTTAAGATATATTTCAACGAAATATCCGATAATCTCAAAGAGTAGGCTTTTTCAATATAATCTTCATTAATATAAGTTTTATCCGGATTTTCCAACAAGGCTTTCGTTCCGTTCCAACGATCTCCTCCATGAGTGTATTCCCATAATAAATTTAAGCTGAAACGGCGATAAGTAACGGAGGGATTGAAGGTCACAATAAAATCGGGAGTAGGATCCCCCAATCGGACCGGCCGGTCGCTTACGACCGGTTTTCCGTTTTGATCCATCAGCATGTTCCCCGATTCGTCTTTTGCATATCCGGTTCCGTAGATAATTCCCGGAGCATGACCTTTCGTAAAACCGGTTGAAACATCGGAAAAACCGGCCAATTTCACAAACGGTTCGTTTCCGTAGACTGCGGTTGCTTTAGACTTGGTTTGACTGAATATGAATTTTAAATACAATTCCCAATCATTTTCCCGAGTAATATAGTCTACTTTCATAAAATAACCGTAGCTGCGCATTCTGCCTATGTTTTTTAACGTAAGGGAACCTCCGTCCGGAACAGGAGCAATGAGGTCCCGGGTATGATAGTTATATCCGTTCAACTCTGCTCCCCATTTGCCGTAGTAGCTTCTGAATCTTAATCCGATTTCCGATTTCAAATAGGTTTCCGGTTTTAACCGGTCCGGATAGACCGCAAATCCGTATTCATAATGATGTTGAAAATCTTCGGATTTCAATGCTGTGGATAATACAGACGGATTCCGATCAATCAACGGATTTTCACCTATACTGCGCTTTATATTACCGTATAGAGAAAAAGAAGCGCTATTGTGTCCGAATAAATTGTATCCGATTTCGGTCAAATTCAAATTAATTCCCAATTCGGGAAAAATATTGAGATAGTCCGAAGCTCGGGCTGTATTGGAGAAAAGTCCTCAAGAAAGTAGGGAGGAAAGCAGGCTAAGGCTATTTATAAACAGGATCCTG
>DAIQOU010000544.1:0-3412 GCA_036787725.1 Bacteroidales bacterium | reverse complement strand
TTAAATCCTAAGCTTAGGAACGATAAAGTTATATAGAAGTATTATAGAAATCATTTTAAATTGGGATAAAAATCACAGTCATTTAATATTAAACAAAAGATCATGAAAGACGTTTATTTGAATCTGTTAACGCACACAAAGAAGAAAGTCGCAAGACAGGCCCTTTGGAAGTCGTTATTACTGTTTGTTATTTGTTGGACTTTTTCTCTTGCACAAGGGTATGCCCAGCAACCGATTGTTGTTTCCGGAACCGTATCGGATGAGACCGGGGAATCCATTATTGGCGCTACGGTCTCTATGGAAGGCGGAAAAGCCGGTACAATTACGGATTTGGACGGGAATTTCTCATTATCGGTACCCTCTGATGCTACTTTGAGAATTTCTTACATTGGTTATTTAAGTCAATCCGTTCGCGTTAACGGAAGAGCATCTTTATCGGTGATTTTAAAAGAAGATGTGCAGAGCTTAGATGAAGTCGTTGTGGTCGGTTATGGTACTCAACGGGTTAAGAATGTAACCGGATCTATTACACAAATTTCGGCAAAAGACGTTGAAAGCCTTCCGGTTTCCAATTTGGCGGAAGCGTTGGCCGGACAAATTAACGGTTTATCGGTAAAAGGCGGAAGCGGTCGTCCGGGGGAAGGAGCATCTTTGTCCATTCGTCAATCGTTTTCTTATTCTAAAGATGGAGGAAATGAAATGCCGCTGGTTATTATTGACGATGTAATTCAGATCAATCCCGAAAGCGGACTTCCTTCTTTGGATCAATTTAATATGTTGGACGCATCTGAGGTAGAAAGTATAACGGTTCTCCGGGATGCCAGTGCGGCTATTTACGGTTCTCGTGCTTCGCAAGGAGCCATTATTGTGAAAACCAAAAGAGGACAACAAGGCGCTCCCCGGATCAGTTATTCCGGTAAATTTATGGTGAATGACGCGGTAAGCCATGCCAAAACATTGAATGCTTACGAATACGGTAAATTTGCAAACAGTTTCTTGTTGGCCGCAGGGAAAGCAAAATTAACCGATACGAATAAATTGTTCAGTGAAACGGAATTGGAGGAGATGAAAGGCTTGAATTACGATTGGCTGGATGAAGCCTGGTCGTCTGCATTCTCCATGCAACATTCGGTAAATGTAAGCGGGGGATCGGAACGAGCTACTTATTTTGCAAGTGGAACGTTGTATGATCAAGGCGCAAACTTGGGAAATCAGGATTATAAGAAATGGACTTTTTTAACGGGATTGGATGTGAATTTATCTTCCGATTTGAAATTAAGCGCTTCTATTTCTGCAAATCAGGGAGAACAAGAGAAGTCTTTCACCAAAACGTCGGGAAATGTAAGTGATGGAAGTTTTGGCGGTTATTACAGGGGAGAACAAGCCGATTACGGTTTTATGCTTCATATGCCCCGATATATCCCTTGGAGTGTGAATATCGATGGAGAGGATTATTATACTTCACCTTCGTTGGGTCCGCATCAAAAGGCAGGGAATGCAGCTTCAGCTAATCAGATCGGAAGTTGGAATTATTTTGCTTTATTGAATAACGGTTCTCGACAAATACAAAAAGATTTTAGTTATACGGCTAATTTTGCCATGACGTATGCTGTCCCGTTCATCAAAGGTTTAAATGTGAAGGGGACTTACTCTACTTCCCGGACCACTACCGATACCGAACAAAATGCAATGCCGTTCACTTTGGCATTGGCAACAAAGATGCAAAATGATGAAAAACATTTGTACAGTGCGAATACCGAGGCTTCTGATTATGAGAGAAAGTTGAATGATAAAAGTTCTCGGGTTATTTATGATGATTATATTGCAGAAAATCGGCAGATGAATCTTTACCTGAATTATGATTTTAAGTTGGATGATCATGTACTTACCGCGATGGCAGCAGTAGAACGAGGAGAATCCAATGCGCATACCAAAAGAATGCTTTATAATAACCCGATTCCGGGTGTATATGGAGGAACCAGTGCAAGCGCCGGAACAATGGATACCGGAAATTCCATTACTTATAAATACGAGTCGGCTACCATGTCTTATTTGGGACGGTTAAGTTACAGTTATATGGATCGTTATCTGGCTCAATTTGTTTTTCGCTCAGATGCTTCTACCAAGTTTGCTCCTAAAAACAAGTGGGGCTTTTTCCCCGGTGTTTCTTTAGGTTGGGTAATGTCGGAAGAATCTTGGTTCAAAGATAATGTTACTTGGATGGATTTCTTCAAATTACGAGCTTCTTGGGGTAAAACCGGAAAAGACAACATTAAAGCATGGGCTTACATTCAAACGTATGATCAAAGTTTGGATAAAGGGTTTCAATTCGGGTCCAATGGCGGTACGCTCGGAAATGCATTGACCCCGGGAAGGTCACCTAATTATAATGCTCGTTGGGATAAAACCAATAAATATAATTTCGGTATCGATACTCGTTTTTTGGATGGACGGTTAGGTGCAAATATAGATGTATATTATGATGTGAATTCCGATATATTAAATGGAAATATGGCAAGTGTAATTGGTGTACCCATTTCTGTCGGAGGAAGTTACGCTGAAGAAAACTTTGGACGTGTTGATGCTTACGGTACGGAAATATCGTTGAATTGGAGGGATAATATCGATAAAGTCAATTATAATATCGGAGTTGATTTTGGTTTGAACGGGAATCGGGTACGGGAATGGCCGGAGTTGGGTTACAATTATCCGTCGAGTAATACGGTGAGAGAAGGAATGTCTACCATTATGCCGGGATGGGGATTTAAAGTATGGAAAGGAACTTCTACCGGAGACGGAATCTTACGTACAGATGAAGATATCGATGCTTATTGGGCTTATTTAACTCAAAATGCACAAGCGGTGGGAGGAGCTCCCAAGTATTTTAATATTTCCGATAAATCGGGAATCAAAAAAGGAATGATGGCTTACCGGGATTTGGCCGGTGAATTGAATAGTGAAGATGGAACATTAGCTGCCCCCAACGGACAGATCTCTAAAGATCAGGATTATGCGAAATTGAAGAAACGCAATTATTCGTACGGATTCAATACAAAATTGGGGGCGACTTGGAACAACTTGAGTTTCAATATGCAGATAGCCACTTCTTGGGGATCGTTTACTCAAATCGATTATTGTAAAATACCTACTTCCAGCAATCAAATGCTTTGGTCTCCGGAATCCTACTGGAGTGATATGTATGATGAATACAACAATGTATCGGGTAAATATCCCAATATAGCTTATTCAGATCAAAACTTGGTACCTTCGGATTTTTGGACAATCAGTTCTTTCCGCTCTTATATACGTAATTTGACCGTTGCTTATACACTTCCGAAAGAATGGTTAAGACCGGCAAAAATCGAATCGGCCCGGGTAAGTGTTACCGGAAATAACTTATGGGACCTGTATA
>DAIQOU010000543.1:0-3419 GCA_036787725.1 Bacteroidales bacterium | reverse complement strand
CCTCCGGAAATCTCCGTGCAAGGAATAAAAATCCGGGATGAAGAAGTAATTTGGGAATGGTTATTTTCTCAAGGGGATCATACGTTCGAATAAGTCAAGCGGATCGGGCTCGAACCGACACCTCCGGATGTGCTTTCCGGGCTCTTCTCGTTTAAGCTACCGCTTGTATGACGAACGACCGTAGGATCGGACTTGAACCGATGACCTGCGGATTTGGATTCCGCTACTCTTCCTACTGAGTTACCGAACGGTCGTATGTTAGTCATATGTTATGAGTTGCGTGACGTCAAAATAACCGGAAAGGTTGGAGTTGAACCGACATCCTCCCGAGTGCAAAGCGGGAGCTCTTCCTATTGAGCTACAATCCGGTTGTTGCAAATATAACAATAATTGAATAACCGGATCGCCCGGATCGGAATAAAAGACTTTACCAATCGGTTTCTTTATAATTTTTCAATAATTTTCCGAACCGGATTTTACCTTTCATAATCTCCCGGATCGGATGGAAGATTCGCGCTGCACCATCCACCGGATCCAAAGGAGGAATGTATGCTTGTTCGAATTGTTTTTTACGTAATTCTTCTTTTGCTCCGGTAGATATCCAACCTACATCTACACTGTTCATATAGATGGAATCTGCTGCGAATTCGGAGGCCGAAGTGTGAGTCATCATATTCAATGCGGCTTTGGTCATATTGGTGTGAGGGTGAAAAACGGTTTTATTACTGTAGCTGAATTGCCCTTCGGATGAAGTTACATTTACAATGAATCGCTCCTTAAAAGGAGATTGCAAAAAAAGCGGCTTTAATCCTTTGATGAGGAGGTAAGGCGAGATCTGATTGATCAGATTTACTTCCAATAATTCGTATGTTGAAATTTCGTCCAGCTTCGAATTCCAACTGTTTTTATCCCGGTTATCGACCGGCTGGCCGAAGCGATTCTCTTCAACTGCGGGAAATGTATTTTCCTTCAGCTTCAATGACTTTGTTCCGCCCACGGAAGTTTTATTGGGCAATAAGTTCGCAGGAGGATTGGTATTACATAACAAACCGTTTTCTTTATTTATTAACGGAAGATAATAGTCATCCGGATACCGGATGGTTTGGGCAGCATTGTTAATCAATATATCAAGCCAAGGATAGTGAGCGGTGACATATCGAATAAAATCTTCTGCTGCTTTCAGGTTTCGAAGATCCAACCCGTAAAGGGTGAGACGGTCTTTCCATTCATTGTAATCTTTTTCCCGGGAGAGTTGTTCCAATGCCAGTGCCGGAAAACGGGACGTAAGAAGGAGGTTTGCTCCGGAGCGAAGTGCTTTAAGCGCTGTGGCATACCCGACTTTAACCCTTCCTCCGGTAAGAAGGATATTTCTTCCGGAGAGATCTGTGCGGGCAAATCGTTGCCGGTAATTATACTCTGCGCATTCCGGGCACAACCTTCCGTAAAAGAAGTGCATCCGATCATATCTTGCGTTGCATACATAACAGTTATTCGGAGAATCTAATTTTTTATATTTCTCGGTAGGAACGGATTCTTTTTCATCATATACGGTGGTGTTGCGGTAGGCCCGGTCGGCGATTACCGAACTTAATAGAGTGTTGATATCTTGCTCTTTTCGCCGGTGAGAATTATCCTTCCGAATTGTTTTTCGGGCTTGTTTGTGTATTTTCGTGATAAGCGTCTTAAATGTTTCGTTGTCGGGATTGTCCAACGGATTGTCTTTCAAAGCTGTCAAGACCTTGATACATGTTTCCCATTCTTCGGTTGTAAATTTTTGCTTTTGCATTTTTTAGCTGTTTTTATTCTTTGCTTTCCGGCTTATACCATAAACTGCTGTCAAGAGTCAGTATCCATTCATTTAGAGCTAACGGATCATGAATCGTATCCGATACGAAAAGCTTGAAAAATTCCTCCCGATCGATTCTTTTTAAAGTGGTCGATTGAGAAGTGTCTTTAATTTCAATGAGAAAGTCTTTCGGGAAAGGAAGAGTATCATTACGAAAGATCGGTAATATTTTATATTCCACATCTCCTTCAGCAAGATAAAATGTGTCGATGGTATTGCAAGTCGTATCGATTGTATATTTTTCGATCTCATCCTTTCTATAGCAAAAACCGACTATAATTAATTTTATTTCTCCGGTCTTATTCTCAATATAAATACTTTTGTGGGCATTCCTCCATTCTGCACGCTTTTCCCGGGGATCTTCGGAGCATTGCCAAGTGATATAAATCAGAAGTAAAAACAGTAAAAACAATAGTGCAATTGCCGAAATAACCGAAAGTAATATTTTTATAATTTTTCTTTTCATAGCCGATTCGAATTAGGAATAATATACTTCTTTTTGATTTTATCGGTTATCACCATAACTGCAAAATAAAATGGTAAAACTACGGGATAAAAAATAATGGAAAGGAATATATAACCGTTTCTGCGGGAGGCGTATTCTCCTATTATTGAGGCAACAATATCAAATGAGCCGATAAAAAAGAGAATGACAAGCAGCGGAACCAATATGCTGCCCGCGATTGTCGCCGGGGAATAACGTTTTTCCGGATGTTTTTTGCGGTAATTGAGAATGACCGGAAGATCTTTTCTAAATGTTATCATAGTTACAAAAATAGCTACAGTTTCCGATTATTACTATTCTTGAACTTAATATTTGACGGGTTCTTGCTTGCAGAATGCTCAAAAAGAAGTGAGGAGGTTGTCTGAAAAGTTCAAGCGTTCTTTGAATAAGTTATCGATTGTAAGTTTTGTTTCGAAAAAAGCGAGAAAGCGAGAAAGCGCGAAGGCATGAAAGCGCGAAAGATAAAAGGTAAAGGTAGAGTCTCAATCATTTCTAATTTATCGATGCTCTCTAACAACTACATCTGATGTTTCAGGGTGTGGGTGCATTGTCTCAATCGTTTCTAATTTATCGATGCTCTCTAACCATGTTTGTACACAAGAAGATATTGATGAAAAAGTCTCAATCGTTTCTAATTTATCGATGCTCTCTAACCCGTTGTTTTTGTATTTGACTAGTTGTCAATGCTTTAATTGTATTTTTCCCCGCTGCAATATGGCCTTTTTTGTCATTGTCCTCCAAAAACGGTGTTTGTGTTGCTTATTTACCTCTTCCCTTAAATCCGTCAATGAATTCCGGTGAATGATCCGTATTCGTATTACTCGGAAAGGCAGGTATCGGAATAAACAAGTTGTCGTTGTCCGATTACAATGACCTTGCCCGATCATCGGTCATACGCTTAATTGTCTCGTTTACAATACTTCAAAGAACCGGTATCTTGTTGGAGAAGGTAAAGATATAACATTTCGACCGGATCGACAACGGAATCGGTCCGGAATTTTAACTAAACTTATTCATATAAAGTTAATTATCGTCGGTTCCTTATTTTACGAAGCCGGGTGCAACAGA
>DAIQOU010000088.1:0-12790 GCA_036787725.1 Bacteroidales bacterium | reverse complement strand
TAGAGAAGGACGGGTCAAAAATACGGGTATTTCCTAACCAGGTTGCGAATCGGATGTAATTGCCCCGACAGGGGTAACATGTGCATAACCCCGGGTGAGCGAAGCGTAACCCGGGGAGAGGAAACTTTCTCTCAATCTCAGAACCCCGAAGCGGGTTCAACTTCTAACGAGTGTTGGTAGTGACGCTTGTACTTCTGACACTCCTTCTTATCTGCATCAAAGCTTCTGCCCTTTGCAATCCAATTCTATCTCATTTTCGGTATCTAAAAATAATACTTTAATTGGGATTAATTTACTCTTGATCTTTTGACCGTCCACTCTTGATCTCTTATTCATCGACTCTTGATCTTTTTTGCAAGAGATCAAGAGTAAATTAATATCCGGTAAAGAAGATTGAACTTTCGGAGGTTGTTTTTAGGATTAATTAAACATAATAGACACGTTCTGCCGGGCCTATTTACGCTCGGTTTGCTCGGATTCCGGTTTAACCGGCATGTATATCCGGTTAGGAACAGTTTCTGCAAGGTCCGGGTCTCTTTTCTCGATCAGATCATAGAAACCCGGATATCACAAAAACACTATTAAAGGATTTATTCTTTTGTTTTCAGGATACTTCTTGTAGCGAACCTCGGAATAATCTGATGATGCCCCGGTTTTCCTCCTTTCGCGCCTTTAAGCCTTCGTGCCTATTTTATTCCTCTGAAATCAAACCACAATTCCATGTGCACACCTTCATCTCCTTTTTTAATTCTGATGTTGGAGGGCTGGCTTTTCGGCCCTTGTTGAGAAACGGGTTTGAAACACCTTATCGCCGGAATTTCGTAGAGAAAGGAGATATCTCCTTCGGGAAATTCGGGATGTGCGCTCCAATTCGTTTTGTTATCTTTCGGTTCTTCGGGCGTAAATACCCGCATGAATACGCCATCGCTTGCACTGTATACCGTAAAGGGAGATTCGGTGGTGGTAAGCGTACTCCAATACATATTCCCGTGGTATCCTTTGAATTCGGGATATACCAGGTTTTCAAAATCGGCTCCCGTAATGGTATTATTGTAGTCTTTGTTCCATAATCCGTAATTAGCTCCCCGGATACGATTTCTCCATACCCGATACGGGCCGCGGCCAAACCATTCCATACTCTTTACGTTTTCTTCGGGATAAGAAAAGGTGAAACCGAAGTTGGATATTTTATCTTCAAATACAGCTTCGTCGAAGCCCACGCCGGGATTTGCTTTATTAAGCGTAACAGCATACATGCCGATTACTCCGGCAGGGGTCATTTCCCAACGAATGGAATCGACAGCACCCAGGTAATAAGCTGTGAAGACGGCGTTATTTCCTTCTTGCCGCGTTTTTACTTCTTTTATACGGGCTTTCATCCCTACGGGAAGCGGACCGTTTTGAAAAGATACTTTTCCGTTGGCGTTTTTTACTTCTGTAATGAGTCCGCTTGCAGAGTTGAAAGTAACACTGACATCCCGGGCGGAAAGGGTTACTGATACACCTTCTGTATGTACCGAAGCTTTACCGTCCGGATCGGCTTGTTTCAGTTGTTGGTGTGTATAAGTTCCGGCATAATGAATGGGCCAAGTCCAGGTGCAGATTTCCTCATTATGTCGGTCCCATGCTTTTATTTCCAATATGTCTCCGGCGAAAAAGTTTTCCGGTACTTGCATACGTGCTTTTCCTGCTTCATGCGGTTCAATGGCCGGTAGAGCTACTTGGCCTGAGGCTATTACATTAGAGTTTTTTTCACCCGATAGGGGAGAAGGAACTCTAAGTATTCGGTATTCCATTTTACAAGTGTTCAAGTTGGAAAACAAATAATCATTACGAACAATGAACTCTCCGGAGAAAGAAGGAGTAATGTAAAGCGGTTGAAATTGAATGGGCGCCCATACTTCTCGTACCGTATAATAACTTCCTTCTTTTTGGCGATAAGGTCCCACAATACCGTCTGTGCCGTTGGAACCGTCTGAATCAAGGATTCCCCCTTTATCGCTGCGACGAACGGCATTATCGGAAAAATCCCACATAAACCCGCCGGCAAAGAGCGGATGGGCGGAATATTGGGCCCAGAAATCTTCCAGTCCCGCACCGTGTCCCTGATCATACATACCATGTTGAAACTCGGTAGGCATAAAGACCTTGTAACCATTCGTAAAGCGGGCTACCCCGGTGAGAAAAGTCGGATAATGATGGGTATCCAGGTTGTCAAAATCGGCCCACGCATGGATTATATGTCGTTTCTGCGGATCATATTTTCGAAAAAGCGGATCCAGATCGTGATTAAATCCCCCTTCATTCCCGTTACTCCACAAGATAATGGAAGGATGATTCACGTCACGGGTTACCAATTCTTTCACCAGTTTGGAGCCCACCTCTGTATCATAAGCATTCTGCCACCCGGCCAGTTCGGATACTACAAAAATACCCAATGAATCGCAGACTTCCATAAAATGTTTGTCGGGAGCATAATGGAAACGAACGGCATTTATATTCATTTCTTTGATCAGTTTTCCGTCCATAATACTGATCTCTTTATTAGTGGTACGGCCTCCGTCGGGATGGAATGAATGGCGGTTTATTCCTTTCAAGACCACTTTGGTGCCGTTTACATAAATACCGTCTTTTACACGAAATTCAACCGTTCGGAATCCGATACGTTCTTTATAAACGTGTACCGGTTTATTATCTTTATCCGTCAGAGTCAATTCCAGATTATATAAGTTGGGCGTTTCGGTGTTCCATACTTCTATATTTTCCCATTGAAAATGCACTTGATGTTCGCTTCCCGGTTTTAATGAAAAGGATTGTTCCTCCAATGGAGAAACCGGGACTGTTTTAACGGGGCTCAGCTTGGCGGTCAGGGTATATCCTTCTTCCACCGGAGAGGTAAAAACATCGGCATGCAATGATCCGTCGGCTCTCGCATCTGCGGCCATACGTTCGATGTGGACGATCGGTTTGGCTTCCAGGTAAACCGGGCGATAGATCCCTCCGAATATCCACCAGTCGGCTTTTCGCTCGGCGGCATTCACTAACCGGTCGGATGATTCTTTGCTTACTCTCACTTCCAGGTTATTTTTTCCTTGCTTTATCTTATCGGTAATATCATAAGAAAAACGGTTGAAGCCTCCTTGGTGAATCTCCCCCGCAGACAGTCCGTTGATCAATACTTCCGTGTCGGTCATTACACCTTCAAACACAATAGAGACTTGTTTCCCTTTCCATGAAGAAGGAACTTGAAAATCGGTACGATAGATTCCGGTTTCCATGGGCGGGTTTTTGATGCTCTTGTCGACATACCACCGACCGTAGCTGTATTCACCGAAACCTTGCAGTTCCCATTGAGAGGGAACCTCTATTTTCGACCATTTTTTGCTGTTCATACCGTCACTGCAATAGAACTTCCAGCTTTTTGTATCTCCCAATCCTTTACCGGAAAGATAAACTACCTCGGTTTGTTGGGCTATGGCCCACAAAGGTGTAAGTAAGGCTAATAATAAAAGTTTCTTCATTGTTTAATTATGATTGAAATATTCAAAACTATTGTTGACTTTCTTACCGAATCGTGATAAGGCGGTTTCATAATAACCCATGCAAAAATAGGTCGGGAGGTTACATTATTACCTATAAAAAAATACAATTATATGGAGAAAAGTCCGGAGAAGTTGATTTTTCTGTTTGTTGCGGCTTCGAGGCCGGTATCGTCATCAATAACACGGACCGGAAAGGTGCCTGTATTTCCGGAGGAAGAAATAATTATCAATTAAGTCTAAAAAATCCCGGAAGGGACAAATTCATGCTTAACTGCATGTGCAGCGCAAGCGAAACTTGCAAGACGAAAGAGACATTCCTGTCCCACTTCCGACGGTTACGCCTTACTTCACCGTCGGTTATATATAAGGTGTCCCTCACGGGACTTGAGGTCAATGTCATTAAATTAAGTTCTGCAGGGGCAATCCCGGGTCATCCGGTGAACACGGACCGTTCTCGGCTGCCGTAGGCTGCCGAGAAATCCGACTTGTCCTTTCCGGTATCCTTTTAAGCGTTCTTTCTTAACTTAATGACATTGCCTTTTATCCCTTTACCCTTTCCTCTTTCGCGCTTTTCCCTTTCCCTCCGGGCTTTCTCCCGGACGAAACTTGCAATTCGTAACTTATTCAAGTACTACTTAGCCTAAAGTGTGGTGACAATTTACCAATTGGGATTTTGTCCCAAGTTTTTGTTAATATCCCTTTCAGACTGAGGAATAGGCCACAAATAATGCCGTGATTTGTCAAAATTGCGGGTTTCTATTTTATAGTATCCGTCGACGGTATTTGGACTTTCTCCGATATGCATTCCGAGTACATCGCCGTTGAGCGCTGTTTCGGCAGTTTGCCAACGGATGATGTCTTTCAGCCTCAATCCTTCAAATGCCAGTTCACAACGCCGCTCATTCCGTATTATCCGGATTAGTTCATCTCCGGTTTTTCCCGGAGGCATTGCCAGTGCATCCGGATCCGTGAACCCGGCACGTTCTCTTATTTTCCTTATTGTTAAATTCCAATCGGCAACGGTGAATGTACCGGTCTCGGCGCACGCTTCAGCATACATGAGCAAGACATCTGCAAAACGAATGATCGGATAATCCAGTCCCGACTTCTGGGCCGTAGTTGATTGATTGTCATAGAATTTTTTGAAGTAATATCCCGAAGTCGTAGTAATTACGGATGTTCCGGGTTGCAACCGGTCTTTACTCTTGCTTTCGGGATTCGTAATTACGTTGTGTTGACTGCCATCGGCTTTTATATAATTTCCTCCATCGTAACAAATGGTAGCCGCCAAACGGGGGTCACGGTCGGTCCACGGGTCTGATTCCGAGTATCCCGATCCGCTTTCGGATATTCTTTTTCCGTTCAACATGATATAACTGTCAACTAAACTCTTTATTGGTACCACATTGGCAATACCGGCCAGCGACGGAGGCAGAAACTGATAGTTTCCTGCATTTTCCCGCATGTTTAAGGCATATTGTACACTTAACATTACTTCCTTGTTTTTTTCATAATCGGCAAAAAACAACTGATCATATACCGGATGTAATTGATGATGACTGTTTTTAATAATGTCTTCCGTAACGGTTTTTACTTCTGTATACCGTCTCTCGTTAAGTAGTATACGAGCTTTAAGCGCTTTAGCAGCCCAATGCGTAATACGACCGAAATCAATATCTTTATAAGATAAAGGCAAATGCTTGTTATCCAGAATTTCATCGAGTTCGGTAAGAATATTGTTAATTATTGCATCGCGTGGGGTTGGCGATACTTTATTTGCTTCCGTAAATGAAATGGAATGAGTTACATAAGGCACATCTTGAAACTTGGTTACCAGTTCATGATAATGCAACGCCCGGATGACCTTTACCTGAGCCAAGTAAAGATTTTTCAATGAATCGGTCAGGTCGGGTACCTTATCGATATTATCCGTTAATTGATTGCACATTTTAATACCTTCATACCGGTATTTCCAAACCGATTCGATGTACGCATCGGCTGTACTGTGGGAGCCGTTGGCAATGGATTGTGTCTTTCCGCTGCTTACCCGTATATAAGCATTGTCGGTGGCTCCTTCCAAGTATATAATTTCGTCCAGGTTTCCGATCCAACGATAACACGAATTCACTGTTTCGATTGCCGAAGAAGAACGTTTCCAATAATTGGCTTCCGTGTCGTAAGTTACAGGCTCGGTGTCGAGTGGTATACACGAATTGAATAGACAAACAACCGATACAAAAACAATGATTCTAAAAATATATCTTTCCATACTTATAACTATCTAAAATTTAACATTCAAACCGAGGGAATATACACGTGATACAGCATGTTGACCGGCATTGTTCTGTTCGACTTCAGGGTCCCAGCCGCTTCGCATCTTGCTAAATGTAAGCGCGTTCTGTATGCCGGTATAAACCTTTACCTGTTTTATTACCGCATTGCGGAGAAATTTAGTCGGAAGAGTGTATCCCAGTCGGATATTCTTGAGACGCAAGTAGGCGCCGTTCTCGATCCAGAAATCGGATTTTTGAGAATTGTTCAGTGATTCGTTTCCGGTAGTCAGGCGAGGATAATCGGCGTTTGGGTTTTCCGGTGTCCAACGATCTATGTGGCAATCGAATACAGGGCCTTCGAAGTTATTGGCAAATGCTTGAGAGCCGACACCGCTGATCCATACCGAACGTTTACCGACTCCTTGCCAGAACATGGAGAAATCAAAACCTTTGAAATCAATGCCGTATGTAAAGCCGAAAGTGTAGCGCGGAAAACGATTCCCCAGTACAAAGCGATCGTCATTTTCTTTGATGAACCCGTCTCCGTTTTTATCTGTATAGCGTATATCGCCGGGTTTGGGAGCTCTCGCTACCAACCGGGGACCTTTATCGATTTCTTCTTGATTTTGAAAAAAGCCATCCGATTTATACCCGTAATACGACCATAAAGGATAACCTTCCCGGATGATAGTGACAAAATCGCCGCCGCTGATATCTGTCCGGCCTTTGTTATCTGCTACTTTATTGCGGCTGTCCGATACGTTCAATGTAAAACGATGATTGGCGGGGCCGGTTTTTAGATTATAATTTACGGAGGTTTCCCATCCCCATGTATTTACTTTACTTGCATTTTGAATAGGAGCGCTTAATCCGTAGATGCTCGATACAGGAAGTTGTACCAGAATATCCCGGGTGGTGTTATCAAAGTATTCCAATGTGATGTTCAGGTTGTTGTTCAGCAGTCCCAGGTCCAACCCGACATTCGACATTTGAGTGGTTTCCCATTTAATATCCGGGTTGGAAGATTCAAAGACCGCTGTATTAACCAACTTGTCTCCAAACAGATAAGATTGGTTTACTTTTACTCTTTCCAGGTATTGGTATAATTCAATCCGGTTATTACCCACCAGTCCCCAAGAACCGCGTAACTTTACATTGGGGAAACAATCCTTCATATTTTCGAAAAAAACTTCTTCCGAGATGCGCCATCCCACCGATAAAGAGGGGAAAATGGCATTCCGGTTCCCCTTGGCGAATTTAGAAGAAATATCGTCGCGGATATTGAACTCGAACAAATATCGTTCGTCATAGTTATAATTCAGACGGGCAAATAATGAATGCATTACCAATGAGCGGCCTCCTCCGGAATTGGATACGGCATCACTTTTTACTTCGTCTCCCAATGCATCGTATTTCATATCTTCGAATATTCGTCCGGTATTGAACCAACGGTAGGTTTCACCTTCGTACGAATACCCTCCCATACCCGCAAAACGATGTTTTCCTATTTCTTTTTCGTAGGATAACAGCAAGTTGGTTGTTATATTTTGCGTACGATTAAAGCCTTCTTTCATTTCATTGACAGCATCGCCGGAACCGGCTGCCGGATAGTTGATCGCCGGACTGTTGGTGTGTTTTTGTTTGTTCAGCAATTGCGCTCCGACCATACCCGACAATTTTAATCCTTTTATAATATTCCATTCTGCGGTAATTGTTCCCGACAGGTCGTCATTGGCATCTTTTACGGAACCTCCCTCCATCAGGCGAGCCAAAGCGTTGGAATTGCTGCCGCTGGGAGTGGTCCAATTTCCCTCTTCGTCTTTTGGTGCATAAAAAGGCGGCATTCGTACGCTTTGACGGACTATTTGATCCAAGAATTTTGCCGGTTCCGTCAGTTCGTTACGGGTGTAGGAGGTAGTAACATCGATTTTCAGATTTGAATACAACCGGTGACTTAAGTTTAGACGTGCATTATAGCGTTTCAGTCCGTAATCGGGACCAACAAACATGCTTTCTTGGCCGAGATACCCTCCGGAGATAAGATAAGTAGTTTTATCGTTTCCTCCCGTGACAGATAAATTGTGCGACTGCATGGGGGATGTGCGGTAAATCAGATCAAGCCATTTGTAATTGGGACCGCCGTTCCTGAATCCGGCAATATCTTCGGCTGTATATTTGGGAACATTGCCCGAATTAACTTGTGCTTCATTGGTTAATTCGGCAAAAGTCCAAGAATCAACTACCTTGGGATAAGCAGTCGGTTCTTGCCATCCGATGTTGAAATCATAGTTGATTTGCTGTGTTCCTTTAGTTCCTTTTTTGGTAGTTATCAAGATAATGCCGTTGGAAGCCCGCGATCCGTAGATGGCAGTCGACGCTGCATCTTTAAGTACCGATATTTGTTCGATATCGCTTATTGCTACGTTTTGAATGTCTCCGACAATTCCGTCGATCAATACCAACGGATCATTATTATTCATCGTATTCAATCCGCGAATGTTAATACTCGGGCGGCTTCCCGGGGCAGAATTACTCTGTTGTATGACAAGTCCGGAAGTAGTGCCCTGCAATGCTTCAGCCACATTTATTACCGGTCTGTTTGTCAAATCTTTATTGTCCACACTGCTCACGGCTCCTGTCAGATTTATTTTCTTTTGTGTGCCGTAGCCTACAACGATCACGTCATCCAGTGTTACCTCCTCCGATTCAAGAGTCGCCTCCAGGAAGTTACGGTTATTTACAGGTATTTCTTGTGTCTTGAAACCGATATAAGAGATTTCAAGAATACTTTTTGCTTCGGCCGTAATTTCAAAATTTCCGTCTATATTTGTTATTACTCCGTTACTTGTACCTTTTTCAATGACTGTTACCCCGATCAAAGGGATACGGCCTTCTTCATAAACAGTTCCTTTAATTTTCATGGTTTGGGCATGCAACGATACAACACTCCCAAAGAGGAAGAAAAGAAAAAAAGGAATACTCCAAAATCGTTTCGAAAGCTTTTGCTTCCTGAAGGATTGTTGCCGGCTTGCATAAAAACGCCTACCGGTTCTGACATTTTTCTTCATAAATTCAACTAATAGATTTTTAAGTTAAGACAATCAAATTCTATCCAATCGGATAATTACGTTCGTTTTATTAATGTGTTAATAGATTTCCTGCTGTTTATTACTTTTATAACAGGGCAATAAAGGAACCTGAAACTGCATGGTATGGTTTCCGGTCTATAACTGTTAAAATAAATTTCGGAAATTATATCCTCCCGCCCGGGATATCCGAAGCAATTTGACGTAGAAAATTACATAAAACTTTCGATTTGTTTCCATTCACGGGAAGAGTCATTTTGTTGTTTTGCTCCGGGGGTAGAACGTCCGTTTCGTATGTATTCTTGCATTTTTTTCCGGAGTCGTTCTACTGTTTCCGGATATTTGTCAATGAGATTATTTGTTTCTTTCGGATCTTTTTTCATGTTGTATAATTGCATGGCCGGTAATCCCGCTGCAAGGGCAGAATCCTTAGGCAAAGAAGGATGACTCCATCCTCCGGATCCTGCGCAAAAGATCAGTTTTTGATCTCCTTCTCTCAGCGAAAAGCTTCCGTCAATGGAATGATGTACTACATCGGTTCGTAAAGATTTGCCTTTACCGGTAAGCACCGGCCAAAAACTGAAGCTGTCTTCTGCTTCATTATCAGTCGGTGTATATCCGATCATTTCAGCGAATGTGGCATAAAAATCCGTCAATGAAATAATACCTTTTTCGAGTCGGCGGGTGTATTTATCTCCCCACGATATGATTAGAGGGATTCGATGTCCTCCGTCGAAGATGTCGGACTTGGCTCCCCGATAGATATAATTGGAATAATGTCCCCGGTTTTTCATATCTTCCATTCCGGCTCCGTGAAAACATCCGTTGTCGGTTGTGAATATAACAATGGTATTTTCATATTGACCGCTTGATTTTAATGCGGAGATGATTTGTCCTACCACATCATCGACCATCATTACAAAATCTCCGTAAGGAGAAAGACCCGAACGTCCTTCAAATTCTTTGGAAGGTAATATAGGAGTGTGCGGTGCGGTAAGAGGCAGATAAAGGAAAAAGGGTTTATCTTTGTTCTGTCCCGTAATGTATCTTACAGCTCTTTCGGTAAAATTGGGTAAGCAATCTTCCGGAGTAAAATCCGGAGCTTGCGGTCCCGATCGGAAAAGCTTCAATCCTTTACCTTCGTCGGATATACGATCCGGGATTGCTGTCGGCTGATTTTGTTCCACATATACATAAGGAGGCATATCCAATGAAGAGGCTATGCCGAAAAAATAATCGAATCCTCGGGTAATCGGTCCGTTAGAAATCGGTAGTGAATAATCCGGTTCTTTACCGGTTTGTTTGTTTGCCCAATTCCATCCCAAATGCCATTTACCTATACAGGCAGTGGTATAACCGTTATTCGAAAACATGGAAGCGATTGTCGAACGATCGGGAGCTATGAGCGGTTGAGAGAAACCGTTCAATACTCCTTTTTTAAGGTTAGTACGAAAGGCGTATCGCCCGGTCAAAATTCCATACCGGGAAGGCGTACTGACCGATGAATTGGAATGAGCATCCGTAAAAACAATACTTTTCCGGCTCATTTGATCCAACTCGGGAGTTTGTATTTTGGAATTCTTGTTGAGTGCCGATATATCTCCGTATCCCATATCGTCAGCCAAAATAAATACAATATTGGGTTTTACTTGTTGTGCTCTTGCCGGCAGTGTCGGAAGTAAAACTGCTCCGGTGACAACTAATAGCGTTTTAGATAAAGGTTGACTGTTCATAAATAAAATAGTTTGACTGTTCATAAATAAAATAGTTTGACTGTTCACATTTGCAAATGTAAACGTTATGCCGTTCTTGAGGTAAAAATGTAGTGGATTGTGATAAGAACGAATGATTAATTAATTTAATAATAGGAGGTTAATTGAATTTCCTTGTAGTGAAAATGTAGAGATTTACGGCATAAAATGACCCCTTGTTTTGAATGAGTGATGAAATATATGACTATTTTTGTAAGTAAGGTGTCTTAACGATGTTGATTATGAAGGCTTTTTCCATTCTTTTATTGTTGTTTGTATCATTTGATTCTGTTGTTGCGTCCGGCAGAACGCTTGATTCGCTGTTGCATGTCTTGGATAAAACGATTGAAAATAAGTATATCTATTCGGAAATAAAAGAAAAACGAATTGATAGTTTAAAGGCCAAACTGAATAATTATTTGTTGCCCGAGGATAAGATTTCAATAGCCAAGAACCTATGTTATGAATACAATGTATATCGAACCGATTCGGCTCTTCTTTATTCCGTAAAAATGGGGGAGTATGCGAAACTTGCCGGCAGGAATGAAGATGTAATGGATTCGGAACTGTTTCGTTCCAGGATATTCCGTACCATGGGATTGCTTAAAGAAGCATCCGAAATTGTAGAAAGTATCGATACCGTTCATTTATCATCCGAGTTTCGGGTTTCTTATTTATATACCAAATTATCGGTTTATAATGCGTTGAGGGATTTTTCCCGAAATAATCAAGACAAAGAAAAATATGAGTATCTTGCGAAATCCTTGCGTCATACACTTCTCAAAGATGAAAGTTTGCTGCCTATTAATCATATTTATGTAAAAGCCGAACAACTGATTATTGACAAACAGTATGACGAAGCTTTAACCGAATTGCAAGAAGTATATAACGGAATGGATCCGGAAAAGCGGGAAGCAGGTATTATAGCCTATTCTATAGCTGTGATTTACAAAGAAAAAGGAAATTCGGAAAAGGAATTGGAATATTTTGCCCGATCTGCCATTGCCGATTTGAAAAACGGCATTAAAGAGTATGCTTCCCTCCGTCGTCTCGGATCGTTAATGTTTGAATACGGAGATATTGACAGGGCTTATAATTATATGAAATCTTCGATGGAAGATGCTATTTTTTGCAATGCCAGGTTAAGAACGCTTGAAACCTCCGAGATATTTTTGGTTATTGACCGGTCTTATCAGAAAAAAGAAGAATTACGCCATAAGACTGTAGTGGTTTTTCTGTTGGTAACCATCGGATTGGCTTTTTGCCTGTTTCTGGCAGTGATTTATATACGAAAACAAAATAAATTATTATCGGGGACTAAAGATAAATTATATGTATCCAATCATTCCTTGAAAGAAACCAATAAAATATTATCGGAAGCCAATATTATCAAAGAAGAATACATTGGTCTTTATATCGGGCGTTTTTCGGAGTATCTTTCGAAAGTAGAAGGTTACAAAATGAAAGCTCAACGAATTGCCCGGGCCAAGGGAGAACAAGCTTTGCTTCAATTTATCGAATCGTCGTTGAATCCCAAAGATGATCTCAAAGAGTTTTATAAAGATTTTGATGCTACTGTATTACGGCTTTTTCCGGATTTTATTTCCCAATTCAATGCCTTATTGGCGAAAGGGGAAGAAATTATTCCGAAAAATGATGAAAGTCTGACTCCCGAACTTCGTATATTTGCTCTTATCCGGTTGGGAATAACGGATAGCATAAAAATAGCTAACTTTTTACGTTACTCTGTGTCTACCATCTACAATTATAGAACTAAAATGAGAAATAAAGCAGCCGGAAATCGCGACGAATTTGAAAATAAAGTAATGAATATCGGTATTGCTTCCCCTTCGCGAGAGTAAACTCCAACGAAGCTTCTCCCGGATTTTTTGACTGATTTATTATTCGACGGTCAATGGAATTCGCGGTCGTAATATATTATTGTATTGAGTTGTCGTCGGTACTCACAGTTCTTTTTTTTAACCTGTTATTAATCCCGAGATAACATACAATAGTTGGGAAATTTGCAGTGAACTAATGCCGGTATCGTAAAAAATTATTCGTCTCCTCGCGAGAACTCTTTTGTCCGCTCGTGTGGTATCTTTCGTCCCCTCGCGAGGGAACGAAAGATACCACAC
>DAIQOU010000087.1:0-12793 GCA_036787725.1 Bacteroidales bacterium | reverse complement strand
GAGCCGGAAGAAATGCCTGAAGAAGTAGAGACTGTTGTGGAGACTGTCGACGAACTGCCGGTGCCGGAGCCGCAACTTATTCCTCTTGAAGAAGAGAAAGAAGATGAATTGGAAGAGAAATTTATGGAAGAACCGCAAACAGAAGAATTAATTCAATCGGAGGAGCAAATAGAAAACGGAAAGGACGAAGTCTTCCGTTTGAATAAACCGGTAATAGAACCTAATATTAAGGTGACCGGAAAAATAGATTTGTCTTCTATTAATCAATCGACCCGTCCCAAAAAGAAAACAAAGGAAGAAAGACGGAAAGAAAGAGCCGAGAAGAAGAATGTGCCGGCTCAAGAGGTAAAGAAGACACCGCCGGCAGAAGAACAGAAACGGGAGCGTCCGGTGTTGACGAAAAAAGCGGATGTGGAGAAAGATGATCCGAAGAAAAAGAAAAGAAACCGGATCAAAAAAGAAAAAGTGGATATTGAAAAGGGAGCCCATACTCCTCATGCAAATGATTCTCATCGTCTTAAATTAAGAAAGCCGGTCAAAGCTGAAATCAATGAGGAAGATGTTCAAAAACAAATTAAAGAAACACTGGCTCGTTTAACAAATAAGGGACAAAAGAAAGGGGCCAAATATCGGAAAGAAAAGCGTGATGCGGTTTCTTTAAGACATCAGGAAGAACTGGAAATGCAGGAACAGGAAAGTAATATTCTGAAAATAACAGAGTTTGTTACTGCTAATGATCTTGCGAGTATGATGAATGTTCCGGTGGTTCAAATTATTTCTACTTGTATGAGCATCGGAATCATGGTTTCCATAAATCAACGATTGGATGCGGAAACCATTAATATTGTTGCTGAAGAGTTTGGTTTCAAAACAGAATATGTGAGTGCGGAAGTGGTGGAGGCCATTTCGGAAGAAGAAGATAAAGAGGAAGACTTGGTAACCCGTCCTCCCATTGTGACAGTGATGGGGCATGTGGACCATGGAAAAACTTCTTTGTTGGATAATATTCGGAAAACGAATGTAATTGCCGGAGAAGCCGGAGGAATAACCCAGCACATCGGTGCTTATCACGTAACGCTGTCGGATGGTCGTCATATCACCTTTTTGGATACTCCGGGACACGAAGCATTTACCGCTATGCGTGCCAGAGGGGCCAAAGTAACCGATATTGCCATTATTATTGTGGCTGCGGATGATAATGTAATGCCTCAGACAACGGAAGCCATTAATCATGCTGCTGCTGCGGGAGTTCCCATTGTTTTTGCCATTAATAAAATCGATAAAGAAGGCGCTAATCCGGACAAGATAAAAGAGGCATTAGCCGGCATGAATTATCTGGTGGAAGAATGGGGTGGAAAGTATCAATCGCAGGATATTTCTGCAAAAAAAGGAGTCGGAGTACGGGAGCTGTTGGAAAAAGTATTGCTGGAAGCGGAGATGTTAGACCTGAAAGCCAATCCGGATCGGCGTGCTACGGGTTCTATTATTGAGTCTTCTTTAGATAAAGGAAGAGGCTATATTTCTACCATGCTTGTTCACAACGGGACGTTGCGAGTCGGAGATGTTGTGTTGGCCGGAACTTATTTCGGTCGGGTAAAGGCGATGTTCAATGAACGCAATCAACGGATTACGGAGGCCGGGCCTTCGGAACCGGTATTGATCCTGGGTCTGAACGGGGCTCCGCAAGCAGGAGATTCTTTCCACGTTCTGGAAACGGAACAGGAAGCTCGCGAAATTGCCAATAAACGGGAACAACTTCAACGGGAACAAGGCTTAAGGACACAGAAACTATTGACATTGGATGACATCGGACGGCGTATTGCCATCGGTAATTTCCAACAATTGAATATAATTGTAAAAGGAGATGTGGATGGTTCCGTTGAAGCATTATCCGATTCTTTAATCCGATTATCTACAGAAGAAATTCAGGTGAATGTCATCCATAAGGGAGTCGGACAGATTTCCGAATCGGATGTAACATTAGCGGCCGCTTCGGATGCCATTATTATCGGATTTCAAGTAAGACCTTCTATTTCTGCCCGGAAAGCAGCGGAAAAAGATGGTGTGGATATCCGGTTGTATTCTATTATTTATGATGCAATAGAAGAAGTAACTTCCGCTATGGAAGGCATGTTATCTCCGGAGATTAAAGAGGAAATTACTGCTAATCTGGAAGTAATTGAAGTATTTAAGATTACGAAAGTGGGTACGGTTGCCGGATGTTTGGTAAGGGAAGGGAAAATTAAACGAAATAACAAGATACGTTTGGTGCGTGACGGTATTGTAATTTATACCGGAGAACTGGGATCTTTGAAACGTTTCAAAGAGGATGTAAAAGAAGTTTCTCATGGATATGAATGCGGATTGAACATTCATAATTTTAATGATATCAAAGTTGGAGATATTGTTGAGGCTTTTGAAGAAACGGAAGTAAAGAAGACACTTTGAGAAAATAAGTTTTGATCGGATCAACTATGAGTTGGTTAGACCTGTTAATAATAATTTTAATAGGACTTGGTTTGATAAAAGGCCTGTTTGATGGAGTTATCAAGCAGGTCATTTCATTTTTGTCTTTGATCTTTGCTATTTTTTTTACCGGGAAAGGGGTGGCGCTTATTCGTAAGCATATATTCCTTTCTTTGAATTCCGTAGAAGATATTCCGGAATATATATTAATTCCGGTGTGTTATTTGCTCACGTTTTCGCTGATAAGCGGGGGATTTTGGTTTGTGGGGAAAATGATTCACAAAACGATAAAGAAAACTCCTTTATCTTCTTTTAATTCGCTCCTGGGAGGATTGCTGGGAGGAGCTCAGGTATTGCTTCTTCTAAGCTTGATGTTTAATTTGATGAACGTGTTAGACCGGGATTCCCGGATCGTTAATAAACAAATAAAAGAAGATTCTGTTTTATTTACTAAGGTAAAGGCGGTGATACCGGAGCTGTATCCTCATGTGAAAGAATATATTAAAGACCGGAAGGTTTTTGATTTTGATCGGAAAATGACTTAACGACTGCAGGTTTAATAAAAAATCATTATATGGAAGATAATTCAAACGATATTTTAGATGAAATAACGACCGGGGAATACAAATATGGTTTTGAGACAAAAGTAGATACCGAATATGCGCCGAAGGGGCTAAATGAAGATATAATACGAATTATTTCCGATAAAAAAGGGGAGCCGGAATGGATGCTTGAGTTTCGCCTCAAGGCATTTCGTTATTGGCAGACGTTGAAAATGCCCCAATGGGCGCATTTGGATATTCCGGAAATAGATTTTCAGGACATAATTTATTATGCGGCGCCTCGAAAGAAAGAAGGCCCGAAAAGTTTAGATGAAGTGGATCCCGAACTGTTGAAAACATTTGACCGATTGGGCATTCCGTTGGAAGAGCAAAAAATGTTGACCGGGATGGCGGTGGATGCTGTTATGGACAGCGTTTCGGTTAAAACCACTTTTAAGGAAACACTCGCCGAAAAAGGAATTATTTTTTGTTCCTTTTCGGAAGCAGTACATCATCATCCAGATTTGGTGAAAAAATACATGGGTTCCGTGGTGCCTTACAGAGATAACTTTTTTGCTGCTTTAAATTCGGCTGTATTTAGCGACGGCTCTTTTGTATATATTCCCAAAGGGGTTCGATGTCCGATGGAACTTTCTACTTATTTCCGTATTAATGCATTAAATACGGGGCAGTTTGAACGAACATTGATTATTGCGGATGAGGACTCGTATGTCAGCTATTTGGAAGGATGTACCGCTCCCATGCGGGATGAAAATCAATTGCATGCAGCCATTGTAGAAATTATTGCATTGGATCGGGCCGAGGTAAAATATTCAACGGTCCAGAATTGGTATCCCGGAGATAAGGAAGGAAAAGGGGGTATTTACAATTTTGTAACGAAACGGGGGATTTGTAAGGGAGTAAATTCTAAAATTTCTTGGACTCAAGTAGAAACCGGTTCTGCCATTACATGGAAATATCCGAGTTGTATTTTATCGGGTGATCATTCAATCGGAGAGTTCTATTCGGTAGCGGTCACCAACAATCATCAGCAGGCGGATACGGGAACAAAAATGGTTCATATAGGAAAGAATACCAAAAGCCGGATTGTATCCAAAGGCATTTCTGCAGGGGTGAGTCAGAATAGCTACAGAGGACTGGTGCGGGTGATGAAAGGGGCTGAAAATGCGAGGAATCATTCTCAATGCGACAGTTTATTATTGAGTGACAAATGCGGAGCCCATACATTCCCTTACATGGATATAAGTAACGATACGGCTATTGTAGAACATGAAGCAACTACCTCCAAAATCAGTGAAGATCAGATTTTTTACTGTAACCAGCGGGGAATCCCGACGGAAGAAGCTGTAGGATTGATCGTAAACGGATATGCAAAAGAAGTGTTGAACAAACTTCCGATGGAATTCGCAGTAGAAGCACAGAAATTATTGCAAATCAGCTTGGAAGGAAGTGTCGGATAATTATTTATAAACGGGATTTGGATTCCGAGGTCATTATATAAAAAGAAATTATGCTAACTATAAAAAATTTACATGCATCCATCAATGGGAAAGAGATACTGAAAGGAATTGATTTTCAAGTGAACGAAGGCGAAATTCATGCTATTATGGGACCCAACGGATCCGGGAAAAGTACGTTGGCTTCTGTATTGGTCGGTAATCCGGCTTTTGAGGTTACGGAAGGAGAGGTGACTTATAAGGGAAAAGATTTATTGGAAATGTCGCCGGAAGAACGTTCTTGTGAAGGGTTGTTCTTAAGTTTTCAGTATCCGGTAGAAATTCCGGGAGTAAGTATGGTTAATTTTATGCGTGCTGCGGTAAACGAACGTCGGAAATACAACGGATTGAGTCCGGTGTCGGCTTCTGATTTTCTTAAAATGGTGCGCGACAAGCAAGCCCTTGTTGAGTTGGATAATCAACTGGTTAACCGTTCTGTAAATGTCGGATTTTCCGGGGGGGAGAAAAAGCGGAATGAGATTTTTCAAATGGCCATGTTGGAACCGACTTTATCCATTTTAGATGAAACCGATAGCGGATTGGACATTGATGCATTGCGCATTGTGGCAAGAGGAGTAAATAAATTGAGGCGCCCCGATAATGCCACAGTGGTGATCACACATTATCAACGATTGTTGCAGTATATCAAACCCGATTTTGTACATGTATTATATTTAGGTAAAATTGTAAAATCCGGGGGGCCTGAATTGGCTTTGGAATTGGAAGAAAAGGGGTATGATTGGTTAAAATGATCTCTTATTAGACCATTTTGCAGGTAATAATTATAAAATAAATAAGATGCGATCTGAGCAACAATATATTACATTTTATCAGCAACAAAAAGATATCATTAATAAACAATGTCCGGAATCAATTAATTCTATACGGGAAAAAGCATTTGAAATATTTTCTGAGAGCGGCTTTCCCGTGTTCGGTTCGGAAGATTATCAACATACAAATATACCGGCCTTATTGGCTCCCAATTATGGAATGAATATTCATAATTTGGATTATCCGTTGAATCCGGAGGATGTATTTTGTTGTGATATCCCCAATTTATCCACTGATTTGCACTTTGTCGTAAATGACAGTTATCATCAAAACAAGATTTCCTCAAGTATTCCTGCCGGTGTTTTTGCAGGGGGATTGAATGATTTTGCCCGGGCATATCCGGACGTTTTTTCGTTGCATTACGGAAAATTGACAGCGATGGAGAAGGACGGGTTAAGCGCATTTAATTCGATGTTTGTTCGGGATGGTTTTGTGCTTTATATTCCTAAAAATGCAGTAGTGGAAAAACCGATACAATTAATAAATGTCTTATCCGGAAAAACCGATACATTGGCTACTCGAAGGATATTGATTATTGTAGAAGAGGGTGCTTCCGGTAAGTTATTGGTGTGTGATCACACCATGGAGGAACAACCTGCATTTGCAGTAACTCAAGTTTGTGAGGTGTTTGTGGGAAATAATGCTTCTTTTGATCTTTATGAGTTGGAAGAAAGTTCTTCCAATACCATACGATTATCGTCTTGTTATGTGAAGCAAGGATCATCTTCTCGAGTGATGATTGATAATATCACACTAATAAACGGATTTACCCGGAATAACTTTTATGTGAGTTTGGAGGGGGAGTATGGAGAAAATCATTTGTATGGAATGGCTATTACAGATGAAGAAAAACAAGTGGATAATGCTACATGTATTGAACACAAGGTCCCTCATTGTCAGAGTGATGAATTATTTAAATATATATTGGATGATAAATCGATAGGAGTATTTAGCGGGAAAATCATCGTTGATCCGGATGCCCAGAAAACACAGGCTTATCAAAACAATAAAAATCTGAGTATGAGCAAAGATTCCCGAATGTTTGCCAAACCCCAATTGGAAATTTATGCCGATGATGTCAAATGTTCTCACGGGTTAACTACCGGGCAGCTGGACGAGAATGCTTTATTCTATATGCGTTCTCGGGGAATTCCGGAAGAAGAAGCTCGTTTGTTATTAAAGTTTGCGTTTACTCATGATATTATTGACGGAATTCGTTTGGATGGTTTGAAGGATCGACTTAAAATGTTGGTTGAAAAACGTTTTCGGGGAGAGTTAATGAAATGTCGCAGTTGTTCGAAAAATAAGAATACATAACATGAATTTTGATGTTGGTAAGATAAGGAAAGATTTTCCTATTTTATCCCGGGAGGTTTATAATCAACCGTTAGTTTATTTTGATAATGCGGCAACTACCCAGAAACCTTCCCGGGTATTAAAAAAAATAGATGAATTGTATACTACGATCAATGCGAATGTTCACCGGGGAGTTCATTGTTTAAGCCAAGAGGCTACCCAAGCTCATGAGCAAGCCCGGAAAACGGTTCAACAATTCATCAACGCAACCGGTCCGGAGGAAATTGTATTTACTCGGGGAACCACAGAGGCTATCAATTTGGTGGCTTCGAGTTTTTGCCGCCGATATTGTAAACCGGGGGACGAAATTATCATTTCTGCAATGGAACATCACTCCAACATCGTTCCTTGGCAATTACAGAAAGAAATTTCGGGGATAGAATTGAAGGTGATTCCCCTCAATGAAAAAGGTGAATTACGGTTGGATGTGTTGGAAAGATTGATCTCTACTAAAACAAGGTTGATTTCGGTCGCTTCGGTTTCAAATGTATTGGGAACCATTAATCCGGTAAAAAGAATTGTTGAAATAGCTCATGCACATACTGTTCCTGTATTAATAGATGCTGCTCAATCCGCTCAACATATTGCTACGGATGTCCGGGAGTGGGATTGTGATTTCTTGACCTTTTCATCTCATAAAATTTACGGACCTACCGGGACAGGAGTATTGTATGGAAAAAAGGAGTTGTTAAATGCAATGCCTCCTTATCAGGGAGGGGGAGAAATGATTGCTTCTGTTTCGTTTGAAAAAACGACTTTTAATGAGTTGCCGTTTAAATTTGAAGCCGGGACACCTGATTTTATAGGATCGGTTGCGTTGGGAGAAGCATTGAAATATATAGAGAATATCGGCTTGCAAAATATACAAAAATATGAAGACGAACTGTTGGAGTATGCAACCTGCCGTTTAATGGAGTTTAAAAATATGCGGATTTTCGGAACGTCCGGTCACAAGAGCAGTGTGATTTCTTTTCTTGTAGGTGATATACATCCGTATGATATGGGCATGCTGTTAGATCGTATGGGAATTGCCGTTCGTACCGGGCATCACTGCGCTCAACCGCTAATGCAAAGTCTCGGGATAGAAGGAACCGTACGGATATCTTTTGCATTTTACAATACAAAAGAAGAAATAGATATTTTTATTAGAGCTTTGGATCGAGTAATTAAAATGTTCTGAATGTTAGCTTCCTTTTTAAATCCCGGATTAATGGAAGCCGGCTGTGATGAGGCAGGCAGAGGATGCCTTGCCGGACCGGTGTTTGCCGGGGCAGTGATTCTTCCTCCCGATTTTGTGAGTGAAGCATTAAATGATTCCAAGCAGTTAACGGAGAAACAACGTTATTTATTACGCGGTATAATAGAGAAAGAAGCGTTGACTTATGCCGTGGGAATGGTTTCTCCGGAAGAAATTGACGAGATCAATATCTTAAATGCTTCATTTTTGGCTATGCACCGGGCTATAGATCAGCTGCAAATCATACCGGAACATTTATTGATCGACGGTAATCGGTTTAAGAAATATAAGGAGATTCCTCATACGTGTGTAGTAAAAGGAGATGGAAAGTATCTGTCTATTGCTGCAGCCTCGGTATTGGCAAAGACATACCGAGATGATTATATGTTACGATTGCATGCCGAATTCAATGTATACGGTTGGGATAAAAATAAAGGATATCCGACGGTTACTCATAGGGAAGGAATTAAAGAATACGGTGTCAGTCCGTACCATCGAAAAAGCTTTACTTTGCTCCCGAAGGAAATTCAATTAAGCTTGGATTTTCCAACCGGTTAAGTTTTATTTACTTTTGCGTTGAATATAATAACAGACTATATGAAATACAGTGCCGTTTTTTTATTATTGCTTTATTTGATCCTGTCGGCTTGTTCCAGGCAAGCAACCCCCGAAAAGGTTATTACGGTTACCATTGAACCGCAAAAGTTTTTTGCAGATCGATTGGTGGATTCTGTTTTTGAGGTAGAAGTAATGGTTCCGGCCGGAGTCAGTCCCGAAACATACGATCCCACCCCCGTTCAAATGACAAAATTGGCGAAAAGTATGGCCTATTTTAAGGTTGGAAATCTTGGTTTTGAAGAGGCATGGATGGATAAAATTGCTTCCAATAATCCGGGATTACGTATTTTCGATACCGGTGAGGACATTTCCTTTATTATAATGGATGATCATGATTGTGATCATGATGAAAGTGAAGAAGAACATTTTCACCGACATGTGGGAATTGATCCGCATACGTGGACTTCTCCTAAACAGGCTCTTATTATAGTTGATAATATGTATAAAGCCTTGATTGAATTGGATCCGGAAAATGAACCTCGATTTACCTCCAATTTTCGAAAATTGCACCGGGAAATCATTCAAACCGACAGCATAATTACCGGTTTATTGGCAAAAGCTCCTCATAAATCATTTATTATATACCATCCGGCATTGAGTTATTTTGCCGAGGATTATAAATTGCAACAATACAGTATTGAAATAGAAGGAAAAACGCCGGCTCCGAGTCAGCTGAAAAAATTAATAGATACCGCTCGGAAAGAACAGGTAAAGGTCATCTTTATTCAAGAAGAATTTGATAAAAAGAATGCAGAAATCATTGCAAAAGAGACCGGTTGTAAAACAGTTGTAATTAATCCGTTGTCCTATGATTGGGATAAAGAAATGATTCGGATTGCTCAAGTGCTTGCCAATGAATGAAGCCTTGGTTGAAATAAGAGGCGTGGATGCCGGATATGAAAAAAAGGTAGTCTTAAAAGATATTTCATTGGATATCTTCCGAAATGATTTCTTGGGAATTATCGGTCCGAACGGAGGAGGGAAGACCACTCTTTTGAAATTAATTCTCGGGTTAATAAAACCAAATAGAGGTGAAATTCGTTTCACAGAAAACGAGTTAAAAAATAAGATCGGTTATATGCCCCAAACAAACCAAATTGATCGAAAATTTCCTATTTTGGTACATGAAGTGATTCGGTCCGGATTGATTTCGGAAAAAGGGAGAACGAGAACCGAGCGGGTTCGATCTGTTATGGAAAGTTTGGAACTGATCCCGATTGGAAACAAGGCTATTGGTGAATTGTCCGGCGGTCAACTGCAACGGGTATTATTGGCCCGGGCTATTGTGGATGAGCCGAAATTGTTAATTTTGGATGAACCTAACTCGTATGTCGATAAAAAGTTTGAGTCTTTGTTTTATGAAAAATTACGGGAACTCAATATGAAAACAGCCATTATTTTGGTTTCTCATGATGTAGGTACTGTTATTTCTATGGTTAAAAACATAGCATGTGTGAATGAAAATTTATTTTATCATCCGGGAGCCGATGTAAATCATGATTGGTTGGAAGCGCATTTTGCCTGTCCGTTCGATTTATTGGGACATGGAAATCTTCCGCATCGGATTTTAAAATCACATTAAATAAAAATTATACAATTATTTTTATCTGTTTTCGTTAAATATACGAACGTTTTCGTTAAGCAGGCAGGCAGAATCAAAGTTTACTTTGTTATGCCGCTGCAAGAAAATGACTAATGAAATTAAATGAAAAGATTATTCCGGGTTATTGGGTTGTTGTTGGTAAGTTGTCAGTTCCTGACTGCCCAATACGATGCGCAGCTGAGTAATCATTGGGCTGCCCCCAATTATTTTAATCCGGGCTATGCCGGCTCCACAGAAAATTTGGATGTTACGTTGCTTAATCGTATGCAATGGGTAGGACTAACCAAACGGACTCCCAAAACCATGATGCTGGCCGGTGAAATGCCATTTAATTTTTTTAATCGAACCCATGGAGTCGGGTTGATGATGTTGACAGAGAGTGCCGGATTGTTTAATCATTCTCTTATAGCGGTTCAGTATGCTTATAAAAAGGATTTATGGAAAGGCAAGTTAAGCATCGGTTTTCAAGCCGGTTATTTAAATGATTCTTTTGACGGAGGAGAAATAGAGATTCCCGAAAGTGAAGACCATGAACAACCGGATAATGATGAAGATCTGCCGACAGGAGAGATAGAGGGGTCTTCTGCCGATTTTGGACTCGGTATTTATTATTCAAAAAAAAATTGGTATGCCGGATTTTCGGTTACCCATTTATTGTCACCTACAGTAGAATTGGGAGAAAAGCATATTAAGGAGTTGCCTCGAGGATATTATTTAATGGGCGGATACAATATTCAACTGAATAATCCGTTGTTAGAACTACGGTCTTCTTTGCTTGCAAAGTCTACGATACTGATGACTCAAGCCGATTTAACATTGCGATTGGTTTATAATAAATCGTTCTACGGAGGATTAAGCTGGAGGTACGGATATGCTGAAATAGGAAACAGCGAATCGGTAATCGTCATGTTGGGAGGAAAGTATAAGAATTTTCAGGCCGGTTATGCTTATGATTTTCCTACATCTGCCATACGGCTCAGAAGCATGGGAAGTCATGAAATTTTCATTAAATATGTTATTGATTTGGGACTTGGAAAAAAAGGAAAAAACAAACACAAAAGCATTAGAATATTATAGTATGAAAAAATTAATATTCTTGGCGATCGGCGCCATTATATTTACCGGTTGCGGCAGATCCATGCAAGGAACCGGAGGAGAGCTTACCGGAGTCAGCGCTCAGGCTTGGCCGGAACCGGCTCCGCATGGAATGGTTCTTATCAAGCGAGGCGCTTTTGATATGGGACCTGCCGATAAGGATTCTTTATGGGGTATTCATCAGGATCCGAAGGGCGTTTCTCTTGAATCTTTTTGGATGGATGAAACTGAAATCACCAATTCCGAATACCGTCAATTTGTATATTGGGTAAGGGATTCCATTATTCGCGAACGCTTGTACGATCCGGCTTATGGAGGAGATGATCGCTATAAGATCGAGGAGGATAAAAATGGAGATCCGATCGAACCGCCTTTATTGAATTGGAAACGCCCGATTCCTACAGAAAGACGAGCTAATGAGGATGAATTGTTGGCTATCAACAGTGTATATGCCATTCATCCGATTACCGGAGAAAAGAAATTAGACCCCGAACAAATGATCTATCGTTATACTTGGTTTGATCATACTGCGGCGGCATTGCGGAAACATCGGTTGAATCCGGCAGATCGGGTGAAAGACACCGATATTACGGTTGATCCGAATGAAGTGGTGATGATTTCAAAAGATACGGCTTATTTTAATGAAGAAGGACAGATTGTCAGTGAAACGATTGTGAGACCGTTAAGTTCTTTATTTGACTTTTTACATTCTTATATAGTAAAAATATATCCGGACGAAACTGCTTGGGTGAATGATTTCAATAATTCTTTTAATGAGCCTTACATGCGACTATACTTTAATCACCCGGGATATAATGAATATCCTGTAGTGGGAGTTTCGTGGGAACAGGCGAATGCTTTTTGTGATTGGCGTACTCAGTATCTGTTAATGGGGCTTACGGGTAGAGGGGTAAAAACAATTGAACCCTACCGGTTACCTACAGAAGCCGAATTTGAATATGCTGCCCGCAATGGTAAATCAGAGAATAAATATCCTTGGGCTCAAGATGAGACCCATACCGATAAAGGTTGTTTTTTGGCGAATTTTAAACCGGATAGAGGAAATTATCCCAAAGACGGGCATCTTATTACGGCTCGGGTGGGGTCGTTCGAACCGAATGAATTCGGGTTGTATGACATGGCCGGAAATGTAGCCGAATGGACTTCTACCTCTTTTTTGGAATCCGGACCTGAAATCATGAATGATATTAATCCGCAATATTATTACAATGCGGCTAAAGAAGATCCGTATGCAATGAAGAAAAAGGTCGTCAGAGGCGGATCTTGGAAAGACGTAGCGCATTTTATTCGGTCGGATATGCGCTCTTTTGAATTCCAGAACGAACAACGGTCTTATATTGGATTTCGTTGTGTGAGGACACAGATCGGATTTTCAAAAGGAAAAAAGAAATAATTGAGTAACAATATCTTTAAATAAAAAAAATGGGAATTAAAAGAAGATATAAAAATATAGTAGAAAAATTCTTGGCACGGGATAGAGGCAAAAGGTTTTTTCAATTTTTCTACA
>DAIQOU010000086.1:0-12820 GCA_036787725.1 Bacteroidales bacterium | reverse complement strand
AACCTTCGTTTTTATGCAGAAGAAGAAGGGAAACCCCGGGGATTAGCCGAAGATGCTTCGGAAGAAGAAAAATCGGCAGCCAAAAAGAAAGTAAAAGAAAGCCAAAAAGAATTTACCCAAAAATTGGCTTCTTATGCCAATGTATATGTAAATGATGCTTTCGGTACCGCTCACCGTGCACATGCTTCCACTGCTCTTATTGCCGATTATTTTGACGCAGACCATAAATTGTTCGGGTACTTATTGCAAAAAGAAATAGACGCCGTAGAAAAAGTAATGAAAGATACAGCCCGTCCGTTTACTGCCATTATCGGCGGATCCAAGGTTTCTTCCAAAATCGATATTATTGAAAATCTTTTGAGTAAAGTAGATAATCTCATTATCGGTGGCGGTATGGCTTATACTTTTGTAAAAGCAAACGGAGGTAAAATAGGAAGTTCTCTTTGCGAAGACGACAAACTGGATGTAGCAAAAGAAATTATGGCCAAAGCCAAAGCTCAAAACATCAAATTGATCATTACCGAAGATTCTAAAATTGCCGATTCTTTCAGCAATGAGGCCAATACCCAAATCGTTCAATCGGATGAAATACCCGATGGTTGGTTAGGATTGGACGCGGGTCCGGTAGGTGAAAAACAATTTGTAGATGTCATTATGAACTCCAAAACGCTGCTTTGGAACGGTCCGGTAGGGGTATTTGAGTTCTCCAATTTTGAACACGGTTCGAAAGTGGTTGCGGAAGCGATTGCGGAAGCGACCAAAAACGGTGCTTTCTCTCTTGTCGGAGGAGGTGATTCCGTGGCATGTATCAATAAATTCGGATTGGCCGATCAAGTATCGTATGTTTCCACAGGCGGTGGCGCTTTGTTGGAATTCATTGAAGGAAAAGTGCTTCCGGGAATCAAAGCCATCAGAGGATATTAATATTTTTATCAACCTGTATGCCAATATACCGACGGTATATTGGCATATTTGTAATTAAACAAAATCGCCTTAGTTAAAACTCAACAATCCGGAACAACATGGAATACAAAGCAGATAAAAACAATCCGGAATTAATGTATGCGTTGAGACTGATTACTCAAACCAAACAATCCGTTTTTCTTACCGGAAGGGCAGGTACGGGAAAATCGACCTTCTTAAAATACATCTGTAAAAATACGAAGAAAAAGCATATTGTATTGGCTCCCACCGGAATTGCAGCCATCAATGCGGAAGGTGTCACGTTACATTCTTTTTTCAAGCTTCCTTTCCGCCCCATGATGCCGAATGATCCCGATCTAAGTCTGCAAGAAGGTAAAATCTTTGAATTTTTCAAATACAGAAAAGAACATGTAAAAATTATTAAAGAAGTCGAGCTCATTATTATTGATGAAATCTCCATGGTCAGGGCCGACACAATCGATTGTATCGATCGTATATTACGAGTTTATTCGGGAAATATGCGGATGCCTTTCGGAGGAAAACAACTGCTGTTTGTTGGGGACATTTTCCAATTGGAACCGGTAGTTCCTTCCGATCAAAAGGAAATCATTCGTTTGTTCTATCCCAATGCATTCTTTTTTTCGGCCATTGTGTTTAACTCAATCAATTTGGTTCCTATAGAACTGCAAACGGTTTATCGTCAAACCGACCGGAATTTCATTGCCATCCTGGATAAAATCAGAACCAATACTGCTGCTTCCTATGAATTAAAGGTTATAAACAGCCGCTATAATCCGACATTCAATCCGCCTCCCGATGAAATGTACATCACCTTGGCCACCCGAAGAGATAATGTGGATTATATTAATGACAAAAAACTTGCCGAGATAAACAAGCCGGAATATCATCATGAAGGATTGATTGAAGGCGACTTTCCGGAATCCGGACTTCCTACTGCAAAAGATCTGGTTCTGAAAGAGGGGGCTCAAATTATATTTTTGAGAAATGATCCTCAACGAAAATGGGTCAACGGAACCTTGGGACGCATCCGGGAAATAACGGATACAGAAGAAATATTCGTAGAACTGGAAAACGGGACCATTCTGTTGCTGGAACAAGAAACATGGCGTAATTACAGATACCGTTACAATGAGGAAGAAAAGAAAATCGAAGAAGAAATCATCGGTACTTTCACTCAATTTCCGATTAAACTTGCATGGGCCATTACCGTTCATAAAAGTCAGGGATTGACCTTTTCAAATGTAATTGCAGATTTTACAGGGGGAGTATTTGCCGGCGGACAAGCCTATGTTGCCTTAAGTCGCTGTACTTCGCTGGAAGGAATTATCCTTAAAAAGCATTTGCAAAGACACGATATATTCATTCGTCCCGAAATATTGGAATTCAGTAAGCGATTTAACAACAAAGGACTTATAGAACAATCGTTGAAAGAATCCGAAGCCGATTTACTGTATATAAAAGCGATAACCCTTTTTGATAAAGGAGATTTTCAAAATTGTATGGATGTTTTCTTCAAAGCAATTCATGCACGATATGATATTGAAAAACCATTGCAACGGCGATTTATACAACGTAAATTAAATATAATCAACCGACTGAAATCAGAGAAAAAAGAACTGGAAAAAAAATTGGAAGAGCAATCTCAAGCTTTAAAAGAATATGCCCGCGAATACTATCTGATGGGAAACGAATGTATTACCAAAGCGAAAGATCCGAAAGCAGCAATTGCCAATTTCAATAAAGCGCTTAAATTAAATCCGGATTTTATAGATGTATGGATCAGAAAAGGAATTACATTGTATGACCAAAAAGAATATTTTGATGCGGAAATATGCTTTAACAAGGCTGTTTCTTTGAGTCCCATATCTTTTAAGGCTCTGTATAACAGAGGAAAAAACCGCATTCGTCTGCAAAACTTTGAAGAAGCGGTTTCGGATTTAGATCGGGCAGTGCAACTAAAACCGACCCACGCCGCTGCTCACGATTACCTGGGCGATGCTTTTTCCCGGCTCGGACTAAAAGAAATGGCCGAAAAACATCGGGAAATAGCTGCAGAATTACGAGAAAATTCTAAAACAAAATAAAAAAAATAACGTATGAAAAAAGGGCTTATTATTACAGGAACAGTTTTGGCAATTATTATATTGTCTTTAATAATTCTTCCGGTTGTTTTTAAAGGAAAAATAATAGAGGTGGTCAAAAAAGAAGCCAATAAAATGCTGAATGCCACCATGGACTTTGACAATGTGAGTTTAAGTTTCATACGCAGTTTCCCGGATGCTACCGTCACATTAAACGATTTCTATTTGGCCGGAATTAATGAGTTTGAGGGAGATACGTTGATAGCTGCCGGATCTGCATCGGCAACAATCAACTTAAAAAGCTTATTTGGTGATTCCGGTTACGAAATATCAAAAGTCAACTTAACAAACGGAAAAATAAATGCCAAGGTATTAGAAAACGGAAAAGCCAATTGGGATATAATGAAATCGGATTCTCCGGTCACGGAAGAACCTGACAGTTCCGATTCCGACTTCCGACTTGTTCTCCAAAAAGTGACCATTGAAAATACCTCTGTTTTTTATAAAGATGAAGTATCCGACATGCAATTGGGCCTGTCCGGCATAAACGCAAAGTTATCCGGAGATATGACAGCAGATAATACACAAATCGAAACCTCTTTTGATATAGACGATCTCTCCTTCATTATGGATAAAATACCTTATTTGTCTAAAGCAAAAATTAATGCAGATATCAAATTGGATGCAGATTTAAAGAATATGGTATTTATTCTTTCGGACAACAAAATTCGTTTAAATGAAATTACGGCTTCCATTGACGGGCAAATAGCTCTACCGGATGATGAGAGCGTAGAAATGGATATCCGATTAAATACTCCTCAAATTCAATTCAAAGATATTCTTTCCCTCATACCGGCTATCTATTCCAACGAATTCAAAGATATCAACACTTCCGGAGAAGTTTCGTTGAATGCAGTCGCAAAAGGAGTTATGAAAGGGGAATTGCTTCCTTCTTTTAATGTAAAGTTAGATGTTGCCAATGCCATGTTTCAATATCCGGCATTCCCCAAATCAGTAAATAGCATCGGGGTATTGACTCAAATTTCAAATCCGGGAGGTACGGCAGACAAAACAGTCATCGACATTTCAAAGTTGCATTTTGAAATGGGAGGAAATCCGTTTGATCTCACGTTACACCTAAGCAACCCGGTAAGCGATCCGAACATGGCTTTATCGGCAGTGGGCCATCTTGATTTAGGAATGATCAAAGAGGTATATCCGTTGGAAGATATGAAATTGGACGGTAAATTAAATGCCGACCTGAAAATTAAAACCCGTATGTCTTACATAGATAAAGAAGAATACGAAAAAGTAGATGCTGCCGGGACTTTAATCCTTACCGGAATGTCGGTACAAGGAAAAGATATGGAAGATATACAGATTAACAACGCCTCTCTTTCTTTTTCTCCTCAATTTGTTAATTTGCAAAATTTCTCGGCCCAAATCGGTAAGAATGATGTATCGGGATCGGGTAAACTGGAAAACCTCCTTCCATATGCTTTGAAAGACGAAACACTGAAAGGTACTCTATCCGTAACCTCTAATTTTTTAAACTTAAATGATTTTATGAAAGACTCGGAATCTGCCGGAGAATCGGATACCGCCGCCATCAGTGTAATTCCGATTCCCAAAAATCTTGATTTTAATTTAAACGGAACATTCAAAAAGGTCCTTTTTGACAATTTCGATATGGAAAACGTTACGGGCCAATTATTGGTAAGAAACGGAAAAGTAGAAATGAAAAATCTGAATATGAATGCACTGGGAGGAAGTATAGGTGTTAACGGATATTATGATACTTCCAATGATCCCAATCGTCCGGACGTATCATTCGATTTGAAAATTAATAACGCTTCTTTTGCACAAACATTTTCTTCTTTTACCACCGTCCAAAAATTAGCTCCTTTATTCGAGTTTATTTCCGGTAACTTCTCTACATCTTTTAATATGACCACTCCGTTGGGATCGGATTTTATGCCGGTTCTCTCTTCCTTGAGTGCCGGCGGATTATTACAATCTTCCGGTGTAGAGGTAAAAAATGCGCCGATATTAAATGCCTTATCCTCTTCATTAAAAAATGAAGAATTGAAGGAACTGAAGATAAAAGATTTGAAACTGCCTTTTTCCATCGATAATGGAAAAGTAACCACAAAGCCGTTTGATATTAATTTCGGGCAAGGAAACAAGATGAGCTTATCGGGAAGTACAGGATTGGATCAATCGATTGATTACACAGCTAAAGTCAATTTAGCGGAAAAATTAACCCAAGGATATGTAAAAAGCATTGATCTTAAAATTGGAGGAACATTCAACAGTCCGAAAATCAGCATCGATTCCAAAGATTTGGCAGAACAGGCCATTAACAAACTGGCAGAATCCGTAATTGGCAAAGACTCGGTTCCTCTATCTCAAAAAATAAATGCCGAAGTAGAAAAACAAGCCGAAAATATTCGAAAACAAGCAAAAGATGCCGGAAATAAATTAATAGAAGAATCTGAAAAACAAGGGAATAAATTGATAGAAGAAGCCAATAAAGTGAAAAATCCGTTAGCGAAAGCCGCGGCCGTAAAAGCGGCTGAAGCGGCAGCTCAAAAAGCAAAAAGCGAAGCAGCACAAAAAGCGGATGATCTTAACAAGGAAGCGGAGAAACAAATTCAATCCATAATGGAAAAAGCATCGCAACAAGGAAAGTAAACTCCGCATGAACAAAATAGTAAGAACCGAGATTGAGTCGATTCTCAAAGAAAATATCCTTCATACCACTGCCGTTGGAGGCGGTTGTATAAGCAATAATCAACAGGTTTATACAGAATCGGGAAAAAAGTTTTTCTTAAAAAGCGGTTTCTCCAATCGCATGTTTCGGTGTGAAGCTAACGGATTGAAAGAGCTGGATAAAGCCGGAGCAATACGCATCCCGCGAATCATTTCGGTAAGTGAAGACTATTTATTGATGGAATGGATTTCTCCGGGAAAATATCCGGACTGTTTTTTCGAAATTTTCGGAAAAACACTGGCTCGTCTCCATCGCTTTCAATCCGATCGATTCGGATTTTACGAAGATAATTTTATCGGCTCCAATCCGCAACCGAATATTGCCGAGAAAGAAGAAGAAACGGATTGGACTTCTTTCTATTACAATAAAAGATTGCTGTTTCAATATAAATTAGCAGAAAAAAACGGCTATAATTCGGCCCTGCTAAAAACAGGATTTATTAAGTTGGAAAAAAAGATCGAATCTCTTTTATCCGGAAGTGAAGAGTCTCCCTGTTTACTGCATGGAGATTTATGGAAGGGCAATTATTTACATGACGAAAACGGATTCCCGGTTTTAATCGATCCGGCTGTATATTACGGACACAGAGAAGCCGATTTGGCCATGACAAAACTTTTCGGAGGATTTCCTTCTTCTTTTTACGATTCCTATAATCAAGAATATCCTCTAAAAGAAGGATGGCAAAAGAGAGAAGATTTATATAAATTGTATCATATATTAAACCATTTGAATCTCTTTGGGAAAACTTATTTGTCGGAAGCCGAATATTTGACAACAGTAATAATAAGAAAAAATTGAAATTGTCTCCTTGATTAAGCCGTACCGATTCAGATAAACAAAATATTATTTTTATTTTTAACAAAAATATCGTAATTTGCGTTTTTATTATATTACCAACCTTAAATCAGAATAAGATGGGTTATTTAAAATTTGATAAGTCTTTAATGATCAATTTGGAAGAGTCCTTACAACGAGAAATATTAAGAACCAACCGAAGAGGATCATATCATTGTACAACAATTGTTGATTGCAATACAAGAAAATATCATGGTTTACTGGTAATGCCGGTACCTGCATTGGACGATGACAACCATGTATTATTGTCTTCTTTTGACGAAACGGTTGTCCAGCACGGAGCCGAATTCAATTTGGGCCTCCATAAATATGAAGGCAATAATTACAGTCCCAAGGGTCATAAATACATCCGGGAGTTCAATTACAGTTGTATGTCCAAAACCATATATCGTGTAGGAGGAGTGATCCTTTCGAAAGAAAAGGTATTTACCACTTCGGGAAGCAGTATATTTTTGATTAAATATACGCTACTGGATGCTCATTCTCCTACCACTCTGCGTTTTAAACCTTATTTGGCATTCCGGAATGTTAACAGTTTAACAAGTGAAAACAATACGGTAAATAAGAATTATACCGTCATCGAAAACGGGATTAAAACCTGTATGTATGAAGGATATCCCGAGTTACACATGCAATTCAGTAAACCTTGCAAATTCATCTTTCAACCGGATTGGTACCGGGGAATCGAGTATCCGAAAGAAATGGAAAGGGGCTTTCCCTATAAAGAAGACCTGTATGTACCGGGATATTTCGAATTGCCCATAAAGAAAGGAGAATCTGTTTATTTTGCTGCAAGTGATACATTTACAGAACCGAAAAATCTGCAGTCTCTTTTTGAGAAAGAAGTTGCATCCCGAACTGCTTGTAACAATTTTTTTGATTGTTTGAAAAATGCAGCTGACCAATTCTATTTTAAACAATCGGATGATGAATCTTATTTGTTGGCCGGCTATCCGTGGTTCAAAGTGAGAGCTCGAGATTTATTCATATCTCTTCCCGGGTGTACATTGTCTGTCAATGATCCGATCCGCTTTGAAAAAATAATGGCTACAGCCATTCCCGCAGTAAGAAAATTTATGCAAGACGGAAGCCGGGATAAAGTGATAAAAGAGATCGATATGCCTGATATGCCGCTCTGGTGTATTTGGAGTCTGCAACAATATGCAAAGGAAAAAGGAATCGATCAATGCCTGAAAGAGTATGGAAACTTTATTTTTGAACTAATCGATTATATCTTTTCAAACAAACATCCCAATCTTATTCTGACTGAAAACGGACTACTCTACTCCAACGGGAAAGAAAAAGCCATTACTTGGATGAATTCCACGGTCAACGACAAACCCATTATTCCGCGATCGGGATATATTGTCGAATTCAATGCATTGTGGTATAATGCCCTCCTGTTCGGAATTGAATTGGCAAAAATAAAAAACGAGAATGAAAGAATTGCTCAATGGGAACAAGTAGCTTCAAAAACAGGAAATTCTTTTATTTCTACTTTTTTAAACGGATACGGATATTTATTTGATTATGTAGACGGAAATTATGTTGATTGGAGCGTTCGACCCAATATGTTGATGGCTGTAGCCGTAGATTTTTCACCTTTAAACCGATCTCAAAAACGATCGGTCTTAAATATTGTCACTAAAGAATTGTTGACCCCCAAAGGAATTCGTTCGTTGAGTCCCAAAAGTGAAGGGTACAGACCTTATTATGTAGGTCCTCAATACGAACGAGATTTATCGTACCATCAAGGAACTGCCTGGCCTTGGCTATTGGGGCCCTATTTGGAAAGTTATCTTAAATTGTACAACCAAAGCGGCATTTCCTTTGCAGAAAGAATGCTGATTGGTCTGGAAGAAGAAATGAATACACATTGCATAGGTTCAATCTCCGAATTGTTTGACGGAAATCCTCCTTTCCAAAGCAGAGGGGCCATTTCCTTTGCAATGAATGTATCTGCGATTCTTCGAGTTCTTAAATTGTTAAAATCCATTAATCCTTAAAGACAAGCACATGAAAGCACTTATGTTCGGATGGGAATTTCCTCCTCATATATTAGGCGGACTCGGAACTGCAAGTTACGGGCTTACCAGAGGAATGGCCAAACAAAATGATATGGATATTACTTTTGTGATGCCAAAACCGATAGGAGATGAAGATCAAAGTTTTCTTAAAATAGTAGGAGCATGCAATATTCCGATTGTATGGAAAGATGTTTCGTGGGAATATGTAAATCAACGATTAAGCAAGTTTATGAACCCTCAAATATACTATGATTTAAGGGATCATATTTATTCGGACTTCAGTTATTTGTATACTAACGATTTGGGGTGTATTGATTTTTCGGGTCGCTATCCGACCAATTTATTGGAAGAAATCAATAATTATTCCATTGTTTCGGGTGTAATTGCCCGAACATATGATTATGATATTATCCATTCTCATGATTGGCTTACTTATCCGGCCGGAATACATGCAAAATATGTGACCGGAAAACCATTGGTAATCCATGTCCATGCTACCGATTTTGACCGTAGCCGCGGCAATGTTAATCCGACAGTATATGGAATCGAAAAAGACGGGATGGATAATGCGGATCACATTATTACAGTAAGCAATCTTACCAGAAATACGGTTATTGAAAAGTATCATCAGGATCCTAATAAAGTGACCACCGTTCATAACGCCGTAGAACCTTTAAGCCCGGAAATAGAATCTATCACTTCCAAGAAGGGAACGAAGGATAAAGTGATCACCTTTCTGGGACGCATCACGATGCAAAAAGGACCGGAATATTTCATCGAAGCGGCAGCTAAAGTGCTGCAACGAAAAGAGAATGTTCGTTTTGTTATGGCCGGCAACGGAGACATGATGAATCAAATGATCCGGTTGGCTGCCCGACGAAATATTTCGGATCGATTTCATTTCACCGGATTTATGAAAGGCAAACAAGTCTATGAAGTATTAAAATCCAGCGATGTATACGTGATGCCTTCCGTCTCGGAGCCGTTTGGAATTTCTCCTTTGGAAGCAATGCAATGCGGAGTCCCGACCATTATTTCCAAACAATCCGGTTGTGCCGAAATATTATCCAATGTTATCAAAACAGATTATTGGGATATAGAAGCCATTGCAGATGCCATGTATTCCATTGTCACTTACCCTTCCATGTATCAAGCATTAAAGGATGAAGGAAAAAAAGAAGTGGACGAAATTAAATGGGAATATGCAGGAGAAAAAGTCCGCAGTATCTATGAAAAATTAAAGCATTAAAAGAATATATCTTTATGAAACCTGCATAAAAAAGTTGCACAAAAGAGCATGAACATGAAGCGGGTTCCATACGACCTTGAGTATAAAAAAATTAAAAAAATAACGTATGAAAACTATCTGTATTTATTTTCAGATTCATCAGCCGTTCAGATTAAAACGGTATCGTTTTTTCGACATTGGCAGTGATCATTATTATTACGACGATTTTGCCAATGAAGATATTATCCGGAGAATTGCCGATCAAACCATCCTTCCGGCAAATGGAATGATCTTGGATATGATTAATGAATATAACGGAAAATTTAAGATCGCATTTTCTATTTCCGGAATTGCCTTGGAACAATTGGAAATATATGTTCCCGAAGCCATCGACAGCTTTAAAGAACTGGCAAAAACCGGATGTGTGGAGTTTTTGGCAGAAACCTATGCTCATTCATTAGCATCGTTGAATGATCCGGAAGAATTTAAGAATCAAGTTACCGCTCATTCTGCTAAAATCGAGAGCTTGTTTGGGATGAAACCCACTGTATTCCGTAACAGTGAGCTTATTTATTCGGACGAAATCGGATATATGGTGTCGCAGATGGGTTTTTCGGGAATGCTGGCAGAAGGAGCCAAACATGTATTGGGATGGAAAAGCCCCAATTATTTATATCATTCGGCCAATAATCCGAATCTTAAATTACTATTACGTAATTCAAAATTCAGCGACGATATTTCATTTCGTTTTTCAAATCCCGAATGGACCGAATATCCGTTGGTTTCCGAAAAATTCCTTAATTGGATTGCGGAGTTGCCCGAATCCGAACAATTGATCAATTTGTTTATGAATTATGAAATATTAGGTTCTTTACAATCGGCAACTACGGGTATTTTCGATTTTTTCAAAGCCATTCCACGATTCGCAGCAGAGCGGCAAATCAGCTTTTCGACTCCAACCGAAAGTATAAACAAATTAAAACCCGTCGGTGCCATTTCGGTTCCTTACCCATGCTCTTGGGCCGGAGAAGAGAAAGACATCAGCGGATGGACCGGAAACATTCTTCAACAGGAAGCCATCCGAAAATTATATAATATCGGAGAACGAGCCAGGCTTTCCAGCGATCGACGCATATTGCAAGATTGGAATTACTTACAAGCCAGCGATCATTTCCATTTTATGAGTACCAAAATATTTCCCGGTCCCAGCGTATACAGCCCTTACGAAAACGGTTATGACGCGTTCAGCAATTTTATGAACATATTAAGTGACTTCATTACCCGGGTGGAGGCTCAATATCCGAGCGGTATCGAAACCGAAGAATTAAATGCACTCCTCACTACCATCAATAATCAGGGAAAAGAAATAAAAATACTGGAAAAACAACTTGCGGAATTAAAAGAAGAAAAGAAAGAATAAAATAATGACAAAACAATAAAAACTGCAGTTCGTTCTTAACTGCAGTTTTTATTTATATGATTTCTAAAAAATATGCTTTTCCAACAATACCACATTTTCTATATGATGTGTATGCGGAAACATATCTACCGGCTGGACCTTTGCAACACGGTATTTTTCATTCAATAAATTCAGATCTCTGGCTTGAGTAGCCGGATTACAACTTACATATACAATGCGTTGCGGTTCGGAAAATAAGATCGTTTTAATAACATCATCATGCATGCCCGCCCGGGGAGGATCTGTTATAAGTACATCCGGGCGACCATATTGTTCTATGAAATCATTGTTCAGCACATCCTTCATATCTCCGGCAAAAAAAAGAGTATTCTCAATCTCATTAATCCGGGAATTAATAACAGCATCTTCAATAGCTTCCGGGACATATTCGATCCCAATAACACGGCTGCAGGAAGAAGCTATAAAATTGGCTATTGTTCCCGTGCCGGTATATAAATCGTAAACCAGTTCATTCCCGGACAACCCGGCAAATTCCCGTGTTATTTTATAAAGGTTATAAGCCTGTTCACTATTCGTTTGATAAAAAGATTTAGGTCCGATCTTAAACTTAAGCCCTTCCATCTCTTCAAAAATATGATCTCTCCCTTTAAAAACCAACACCTCCCGATCGGTAATGGTATCATTGGCTTTTTGATTCAATATATAGAGAAGAGAAGTAATTTCGGGAAATCGGTTAGCCAAATGGGTCAATAACATCTCCTGCTTTTCCGGTTCATCTTCGTAAAAAACAACAATTACCATAATTTCACCGGTAGTAGACGTTCTGATGATAAGATTCCTCATCAATCCGTACTGATTCCTCAAATCAAAAAAAGTATACTTGTGCTCCGTACAAAATTTCTTCACAGCTAAACGAATCCGATTCGAAACATCGTCTTGCAACCAACATTTCCGGATATCCAACACTTTATCGAACATGCCGGGAATATGAAACCCCAATGCATTCGGATCTTCATATTGAACAGCTGTTCTTATCTCATTTTCTGTTAACCACCGCTTGTTGGAAAATGTAAATTCCAGTTTATTCCGGTAAAAGACAGTCTTGGAAGAACCCAATACCGGCCTGATTTCGGGCAACGGTATTTTTCCTATTCGCGTCAGATTGTCCGAAACTTGCAGGTGCTTATAACGAAGTTGTTCTTCATAAGGTAAGATCTGCCATTTACATCCTCCACAAATTCCAAAATGTTCACAAAACGCCTCTACACGCAAAGGAGAATAAGAATGAAAAAAAACAACCCTTGCTTCTGCATAACTGTTTCTCTTTTTTATAACCTGAAGGTCAACCACATCTCCCGGAACTGCGTATGGGACAAAAACGACCAAATTATCTGTCTTTGCAATTGCTTTCCCTTCTGCTGCAACACCGGAGATGGTTATCTTTTCCAATAACGGAAGAACTTTCTTTTTACGAGCCATATTTTTATTAAA
>DAIQOU010000542.1:0-3446 GCA_036787725.1 Bacteroidales bacterium | reverse complement strand
ACCTGTATTGACTGTCGGACAAAACAACTTGGTTCCCGACAATTGTAATTCTACCCGACCCGAGTTTGCTTTCACTATAAAAAATGCATGGAATTCCAATACTTCCAATCGAATGGATGCACAATGTACACCTTTTGCCGGGGATATTGATGGAGATGGAAATGTGGAAGTTTTTGGAATGCATAGTTCTCTGAATACAATCTATATTTTTGATGGAAGAAATGGGGAAAAAATAGGGGAAGTAAGCCCCGGTACTGTAACCACTAGTGGTTGGATGAATAATCCAATGCTGTTATGTGATTCAGATAATGATGGAAAAGGAGAAATTTTTATAGCCGGGAATAATGGACAAATTTACTTGTATGAAATAACCGGTTCTACTCGGCCTTTGTCTTTTAACTTAGTGTGGCAAAAGGCTGTAAATATAAGCTCAAAAACGACTCATGGAACACAGCCGATTGTAACAGATCTGGAAGGAGACGGAATTGTTGAATTTATAGCCGGTGATAAAATTATAGATTCTCGTAACGGGAATGAATTGGCAACTATCCCGATTGCTTCGGGAGATGGTATATCTTGGGACATCAGTTTCCCATTGGCTGTGGATTTAGACAATGATGGTTTGCCGGAAATCGTGGCAGGAACCAATGTCTATAAATATACTCGTGCAGGAGGACTGGTTTTGTGGCGCAATTATCCTGACAAAACTCAACAGGCCGGTGTAAATGTAGCTGCAGATATTGATCAGGACGGGAATGTTGATTTGGTACTTAGAAGTGCCGATGGTGCACTGCAGGTGTGGACTCCGGCAACCGGTACGGCAATAGGAATTGTAAAAACTGGATTGACAAATAAGACTTCCTATCCTTTTGTAGGCGATATTGACGGAATAGTTATAAATGGGAAAAAGTATCCGGAAATATGTATAACTTCTACTTCCTATGTGTATGCTTACCGGTTTGACGGATCTTCCTTTTCCGAAAAATGGAAACTGGCTCATACAGATGCTTCAGCTGCGACAGCATTGACTTTATTCGATTTTAATAATGATGGTATAGTAGAACTTATTTATAGAGACCATACAGACATTCGGATATTTGACGGTTCCGGGACTACTCCGGTTGTGAAATATTCTGCAGTCTGCGGATCTGCTACTGTAATAGAAACTCCTATTGTGGCAGATGTTACAGGAGATGGAAGTGCGGATATGATTGTGGCCGGACATCCCACTGTCGGAACTCAATTAACCGGTGAGATTATGGTTTTTGAAGGAAAGGATTCAAAATGGGCTTCAGCTCCTACTGTGTGGAATCAGCAGTTATACAGTAATTTACATGTAAATTTGGATTTGACTATACCGACTCGGGTAGAATCTCCTAACCTGGTTTATACTCAGACATGTGACGGGAAAAATGGTAATCAAGTTCAGTATTATAATGGAGGTCCCATGCAAGCTCCTTCCATTAGTGAGAAAACCTATTGTCCGATTGATTTCGCTTCTGATGTATTTGTAGTGGATGGATCAATTTCTTTTTCGGGAAGCAATGTGACTTTCTCTGTAATATACAGTAATCAGGGTTCTGCAACAGCTTCTGCCAACACGCCGATTCAGTTCTATAAAGGTTCCATTGCGTCGGGCAATATCATTGGCTCGACAGTATTGGGAGTTGACTTGGCTCCGGGACAGTCTCATACAGTTACGAAGACATTTCCTTCGGATCAATCGTTGAAATATTATGTCCGCATCATGGATGATGGAGCTAATTTCCCTGCTTTAGGAGCTTTCAGCGATTGTGACCTGACCAACAATACCAAAGCTTTCGGTACGTTGGAACTCACCAAAACGGGAAATCGGGAATCGGCTTGTCTGGGAAGCGCCGTTACTTTTACGGTCCGATTGACCAACAACGAAACCACCCCTTATAATAATATTAAGATAACGGACAACTTGGATGCCGGTTGGGAATTTATTTCGGCAACTCCCGAGCAGGGAACCCAAGTAAGCGCATTCAATACTTCCACACGCGAATTGGAATGGACTGTTCCGGCTCTCGCTCCGGGAGCTTCCGTGGAATTGGTAATGATTGCCCGTTCCGTAGCAGAAGGCGATATTCGTAATTACGTATGGATCACGAGTGTGGATGGAGAAACGGTAGATAAAGATTTTCGCAGTGCGTATGTGGTAGTTTCTTCCAATACGGCTCCGACCACTCCCGAAATTGTTACGCAGTCCGGTTCCGGAGCACTTTGTGAACCGGGAGATACCCAAACTCTTACCGTGCAAGATAATACGGCTGTGTCCTATCAATGGTATAAAGACGGATTGCCCATACCGGGAGCCACTTCAAGTACGTATGTGGTATCTCAAGGCGGACGTTATACCGTTACCGGGTTTGACGGAACTTGTACTTCGGATATGAGCGCGGTATTCGAGGTTCGTGAGGGAGGCTGTTATACTCCGATCTTGGAATCCGGAGAATACTTGGCTTGCCCGGGGGCTTCCGTATTGTTAAAAGTGATCAATCCGGAAACAGGCTATACGTTGAATTGGTATGATGCGGCAACGGGAGGAAACTTACTTGGTTCGGGTTACGAATATATTTTGGTTAAAGACAATTCTTCTGTTCAATCGGTGTGGATTGAAGCGGTTCATAATGGTCAAGCTTCTTCCGTGAGATTTGAAGCAGATGTGAAATTGGCGGAAAATTGCGGAATGACAAATCCGACGGGATGCGCCGAAACAGGAAGTATTCTTTACCGAAAAGAATATACGGCAAACGACGCAGTTTATCAATACACTCTTACGAATGTTTGTGAAGGTTCCGACCTTTATTTTTCATCTCAAATAGCAAAGGTATCACCGATTTCCGAATTGGGAGGTCACCTTACTTTTGTGTTGGAAGACGGTTCGGGTAATGTATTACTTACTTATTATCCCGTGGCGGGTTCGGATAACTACACCAAGCTGTACGGATTTTCGTATACTGTTCCTTCGGGTGTTTCTTCACTGACGATTAAAGTGTCGAAAGGCGGTTCTGTAGGATTGAATCCCGAGAATTTAGAGATCCGTTTTTGTGCTCCGAAGGTTTCGGTAATCGGATCTTTGAATTATTGTCCGGGAGAGGATATGTTGTTGACAGCGGACTATACCGATGACGGAACGTTTGCCAACGGATATGAATACCGTTGGTTGTACTCTTCCGATAATGATTTGAGTTCTTTTGACGGATGGAATGTGGTCGGCAGCGGTGCAGCCTTAAATAAGCCGGTTATCACCGGCTATTACAGAGCGGTTGTAGGAACAGCTTCCGATTTGAATGCTCAACATTATAATTGTTGCGTACTTTCCGAATCGGTCTTTATCGATGATGCCGCCGGTGAAGTATTTTATTGGAGTAAAACAGCAATGAATAGTAACTGGAACGATCCGGACAACTGGGTGGATT
>DAIQOU010000541.1:0-3462 GCA_036787725.1 Bacteroidales bacterium | reverse complement strand
TTCTTCTACCGGAGAAATTACGGGTAATTGATGAGGCTCTCCGGGGATTAAAATAGGCAATTCCCGTGGAATGTTCGTTTCAAAATAAACTATATCATATTCCGGTTTTACCGATTCGGAATTGCTGTAATATAACGAATAAGAAACTCCTTTTTCCAAGAAAAGGCATACATATCGATTTAACTGATAACCGGTTATTTTATTTATATTAATCGGCTTATTGTCTTTGTTTTCTATTATAAAAACTACCTCTTTATTTAAACGCAAATGAGACGTTTCTATTAAGTTCTCCCGATCGGAACCAATTGAAAATCGATGTATGACATTTTCGGAAGAAAGAATTTTTCCATCCCTGAAAAAAGGGAAGTTGGCATCAGCTTCAAATTTTATTTTATCGATACGATAACTTTTAGTAAGAGTGGGAAACCGGAAATAAGTATTTTTATCTGTACTGTCTGTCCGGGTATACAATAACGGTATTTCCGTATATTTCCCGATAATTTCTTCATATTTGTACTTCCCGACACTTATTACTTTTATCGGTTCTTTCTCCGGATTGCCGATACTTATTTCATAATGACGATAATTACCGGAGGGAAAATCTATTATAAGCATTGCTTCGGTTTTCGTTTCTAACGGAACTGACTCTACCTTACTTTTCCGTTTTACTGCATACCAATTTCGGGCATCATCACTGCCTCTCAATGAAATATATTTTTCGGTTTCCGCTTGGTTGATAAAAATATAAAATCGGCTTATTGTATCCCTTTTTTCATTATCAATTACAATACGAGATAATCCTTCTTCTTTCAAAAAATCTTCTTCCACTATTTTGTAAGGTTCAAATGCAGCTTCCTTTCGAGTCGGATTCTCCAATCTTAATAAATAAGGTATCTCTTCTCCGTTGGCATTAAGTATCCGAACATCGGATAAATCAACGGCTGCATTCGCTATGATATCCGGCGTTAACTGTAAATGATAATATCCGCTTTCTTTTACAACGGGTAATTCGGATTTATAAGCGAAATTTACCGCACATACCGATAAACAACTCACCCATAGGATAAAAGTGCAACTGTACTTTTTTATACTTTCAATCTTCATTTTCTTTTTTCTGTAATAATACTTTAAGTTTCTGATATAAGAAAGAAACAGATAATAATACGATTCCCAAAAATACAAAAGAAATAATACGACCCGTCTGCTCCATTTTCCACACATCATATAAATAAAGTTTTGCTATAATCAAAACAAACAAAGCCAACGATATAATCCGAAGCTCTCGGATTTTTCGTTTCATACCTAAAGCCATAAATATAAAAGAAATAATTCCCCATACAATAGGATAGGCCACCGTATGGCTGAAACGAAGCAATTCCTTTGGTACAGCGTAATCCCAACCGAATATGATTATCAGATTATCGGTTTCCATACTTAATATAAATACCACAGCCACCGCTATAAACCAATACACATAAGGATACATCGATCTTGAAAAAATAACTCTTTTATTCAAGAGATAAATTAATAGGAACGCAATTGCGGGTAAAGAAGCAAAATGAACCGACAGATAGCTCCAATTGAGGATCTCCTGAATAAGAGTATCATTCCTTACTTCAACAATACACCGGATATAAAATGTTAAATAAAGGATAACAGAAACCGCTGCTCCGGTATACAACACTTTTTGCATATATGGTTTATTTCTTCTGATACATACAATAACCGCGGCAAATGTAAAATAATATAGCCCGTAGATAAGATAATGAAATGAAATAGAGTCATAATAATACTCGATTTGATAACGTAACTCCCAAAAAACAGTGAAAAAAGTCAGTAAAATACCAATTCCTTTCATTAAAACAATAGCATCAATCCGAAATTCGGGAACCAATAATTTTACTCTTTCGTTTCTCAATAATCGGGCATTTATAAAAACACTTGCGGTAATAACCGCCCCGGTTATAAAGGGTTTATTCATTAGAATCGGCAAATGCTCATAATAAGGATAATCTAAATAAAATTGGTACCAATCCATCATCAAAGCCACCAATACACAACATTCCAACAATATAAATCCCAACCGGAAAACCCGGATTCCCGATTTTTGCCATAACCAAAGTAATAATACCGTCTCTGCTGCCCAGAACATCGTAATCGCACATCCGGAAAGTTGAATGGGAACAGCCAGACTCACAAAACTGAGTACGATACCGATAATCAAATAAAGCAGTCGTTTATCTACCGATCTTTCCTTAAATAAAAGATACATGGGAACTGCATTTAACACAGCGGTAAGGACGGTAATAATTCCGCTCACATCTATCCGAAAATCGTCCCATATAAATAAACAAGCGACGAAGAAAGACAAGTTATTACTTAGGATTACAAAAACCTGAAATTTAGAAATCGTTTGCCGTTGCTTGAAATGATCTATCAATGCCAACAAATAATATTGAGTAAAAAAAGCAAAGATAAATACGGTAGCACCAAGGAAATCTTTCTCTTTATACGAAAGTATCAACCAAGACCAATAAAACGCTTGAGTAAATAAATAAGATAATAAACTCACCAAACGCCATTGTTTCCTGAAAGCCAATACCAACATCCCGGTATTAAGAATAAGGATATAAGAAAACAATACAATATAATTTCCGGTACCGGTACTGACCAATAAAGGAGAAGCAAACCCACCCAACAAAGAGAACAAAGCCAACTCCTTTCGATCGTAAAAAACAGATAAGAAAACAGAAAGTACAGTAATTAAGATCAGCAGAATGAATGCTGCGGTTTGAGAAAATAATTCATATTCTCTAAAAGCCAACGTAACGGTTATATATAAAACAGCAATCCCCCCTCCCACTAAGATGGAAGAAAATGTACGGTACTTATTCTTTAGTTTGTGAGCAATGGCTATAATGGCTCCTCCGCAAAGAATCCCGATGGCAACCCGGCCGGTTTCATTAATCCAATCCCGATCGATAGCATATTTAACAAAATAAGCAATTCCCAACACCAAGGTGGCAATTCCTATTTTACTTAATAAATTTACACCGATAAGGCTTTCCCAATCACTTTTCTTACTCTTCTTCCGAGAGGGAGAAACAGGTCTTTCTTCTGCCGACGGCTCAGGCTGTTCAATATGGAAATAGACTTCTTCCGGTGGGGAGAGAAGCTGTTCATCCACCGGATTTTCCGGTTTGAATGAAACATCGGGAATAGTAACGGCAGGTGTTTCCGGCACTTCAGCCTCAACAACCGGTTCTTCAATCCGCTGAAAAAGATTTTCTTCCCGGAGAACCGTTGTTTGTTCTTTTTGTATCGATGATACACTATTTAATTGTGATTCCAAGCGACCGATTGTTTCCTCCAGTTTTTTTACTGTCTTCAACACTTTAGTTATTAAAGAATAAAGAAGAAGCAGAAGAAAAATAACGATCAAAATAAAAAAGATTTCCATGC
>DAIQOU010000540.1:0-3462 GCA_036787725.1 Bacteroidales bacterium | reverse complement strand
TAATGATGAGCGAAATTTTGGAAGCCCCTTGAGATTTTTTTATTCCGATGGATTTTGCTCTTATAAAAGAGGTGGAAATAAACAAATTGGCAAAATTTATACAGCCGATAACCAATATGATAAAGGCAGTAAGAATAAATGTTTGCAGCAGGCTTTTATTTCCTTTGATTGCATTTTCAAAACCGGAGTCGGTTTTGCTGAAGTGAACTTCTTTGAGAGGTTCTAATTTTACTTCGTTATAACCGGTTTTCAAAAAAGAGGAAGCTCCCGATTTATTAATAAAAGTCAATTGTTCTTCAATAACCGGAATGTTTGAATTCGTTGATAATAAGAAGTAAGTATCGTATGCAAAACTGCTGTTCCATTCTTCGGTTTTGAATTGTTTGAATAAAGGAAAAACCATATCGGCTTGAATATGAGAATTGCGAGGCATATCATACATAATTCCGGATATAAAGAATTCGTGTCCGTGAGAAATAATTCTTTTGCCGATGGGATTTTCACCCGGGAAATATTTTTTTCCGGCAGATTCGGTTATTATTACCTTATCCGGTCCGTCAAAATCGGTTTTATTATTCCCTTCTTTCAGAGGAAAAGAGAAAAATGTAAAAAAATTATGATCTGTAATGATTACCGGGATATCGAAATTAACTCGATCATGAATGGTTATTCCATCCCGTCTTTTGACGACTCGGCACATCGATTCGATGCCCGGTATTTGTTTTTCAGCTATTTCTCCGAGCGGTTTGAAAGAGGTTGCTGCTTTGATCCTTTCTTTATTGAGTTCGAAATATTGATTGACTCGGTATATTCTCTCTCCGTTCCGGTGGAAATTATCAAAAGTGAACTCATTAATGCTCCAAAGGCCAATAATAACGGCAACCATTATGCTAAGGCTGAGGCTGCAAATATTTAATATTCCTACAACTTTTTGTTTTTTGAAATTATAGCGAAATTGTTTCATGGAATATATTTTTTTACTATATAAAAAATGTTTCCAATATTATGCCAAATAAAAAAGGACTGATTATTAATCCTTTAATTTTGCAGACAGCCTTACGAGTGTATGAAAATTTTACATCGCCGGGAGGTTATTTTACAATTTCCGTAAAATGATAAAAGCGACAAGATAACTTGTCGCCTTACCTAAAATATAATTATAACATGAGATTATTCTTCTGCGCCGAATTCCATTAAATAAGTTTTGATAAAATCATCAATGTCTCCATCCATAACCGCTTGCACATTGGATGTTTGGTGATTTGTACGATGGTCCTTGACGCGGCGGTCATCAAAAACATAGCTTCGAATTTGAGAACCCCATTCTATTTTCTTTTTTCCGGCTTCTACTTTTTGTTGTTCTTTGCGGCGTTTTTCCAGTTCCATTTCATACAATTGGGATTTAAGCAATCGCATGGCATTGTCCTTATTGCCGAATTGAGAACGACTTTCGGTATTTTCAATGATTATTTCCTTCTCTTGTCCGGTTTCTTCATCGATATAATTATAACGAAGCCTTACACCGGTTTCCACTTTGTTGACATTTTGTCCGCCTGCACCGCTGGATCGGAAGGTTTCCCAAGTAATATCGGCGGAACTGATTTCTATTTCAATAGAGTCGTCGACTAAAGGTACCACAAATACGGAAGAGAAAGAAGTCATCCGTTTTCCTTGAGCATTGTAAGGAGATACCCGTACCAACCGGTGCACTCCGTTTTCGCTTTTGAGGTATCCGTAAGCATAATCACCTTCTATTTGCAATGTTGCGGTTTTAATACCGGCATCATCTCCATCTAACCAGTTGGTAACTGTTACTTTGTATCCTTGTTTTTCGCCCCACCGGCTATACATACGAAAAAGCATTTCGGCCCAATCTTGGGCTTCGGTTCCGCCTGCGCCGGCATTTATTTTTAATACAGCACCCAACCGGTCTTCTTCTCTGCGAAGCATATTTTTTAATTCGAGGTTTTCGATCAGTTCCAATGCTTTTTCATAGGCCTCGTCTACTTCTTCTTCTGTAGTAATGCCTTCTTTTTGAAAATCAAAAGCCAATTGTAATTCTTCTACGGCCGATTTTACATCTTTATAAGCATCGATCCACGATTTTATTCCTCGTACCAGTTGCATTTGAGTTTCTGCACGTTTGGAATCTTCCCAAAAGTCGGGAGCCTGCGTGCGTAACTCTTCTTCTTCTAATTGGATCGTCTTTGCATCGATGTCAAAGGTACCCCCTCAGCGCAGTCTCGCGCTCCAATACATCACGTAATTGGTCTGTCGTTATCATTATATATTTTTTTAGGACTGCAAAGGTAAGATATTTCTTTTGTTATCAGTATTTATAACAATAAAAAATATTGCAATGGAATTATGGAATGAATCGTTACTTTACTTGGATGAGATGAAGGAAGAAATAAAAAAACGATCTTCTTACCTTATGAAACAAACTATTTCGAAGATATATGTTTACCTGTACCTGATTGCTGTGTGGTTAAGAAGAATTTGCCGAACTTTTTATTTCTATTCTTTGTTTTATTTTTATGAGAATTGAATCATATTCTTTATATTATGCGATTGTAATTCCTGATTTTTATGTAAGTTTGCAGAAAATAAATTCGAATGTTTTTTAGGTTTTCCATAAAATCAATATGGTTGTGGATGGTTGTGATTTCCATTACATTCTCGGTTGAATCTGTTATGGGAAAGCCTTTTGTCGTTGTAATCGATCCGGGACATGGCGGTCGGGATGCGGGGGCTGTTTCGTCGGTTGTTAAAGAAAAAGAAATTAATTTAGCTGTCGCTTTATTGTTGGGAGAGTTGATTAATTCTAACCATTCGGACGTAGAAATTGTATATACCCGCAAAACCGATAAGTTTGTTACATTAGACAGGAGGGCTACCATAGCCAATAAAGCTAAAGGGGATCTTTTTATTTCCATTCATGCGAATTCGATTAAGAAAAACAGCAGACCTCACGGGGCAGAAACTTATACATTGGGGTTATCGAAATCGAAAGAGAACTTGGAAGTGGCCAAACGGGAAAATTCCGTTATTCTGCTGGAAGATAATTATAAACGAACCTACGAAGGTTTTGATCCGAATTCATCCGAATCTTATATTATGTTTGAATTTATGCAAAATAAATATATGGATCAGAGTATTGTTTTTGCATCGTATGTTCAGAAAGAATTGAAAAGAACGGCGAAACGTTCGGATCGGGGAGTAAGACAAGCCGAATTTTTGGTATTAAGAGAAACAAGCATGCCCAGTGTTTTGATTGAGTTGGGGTTTATAACTAATCCGGAGGAAGCTAAATATATGAAAAGCACCTCGGGCCGGAAACAATTGGCCGGCAGCATTTATAATGCCTTTAAGCAATATAAGACGGATTATGATAAGAAGCAAAAAGCACTGGCAGAGAAAAAACGCCGATCTTCCGGAAATAAGAATTTCGCTTCAAAAAAT
>DAIQOU010000085.1:0-12899 GCA_036787725.1 Bacteroidales bacterium | reverse complement strand
GGAACAGAGAAAAAAGATCGACCCGGATCGTTTCCGGGAGAAGAACACTCTAAGGCAGAGTGATAAACTATTAATTTATTAAATTTTTTACTTATGAAAACATGTTTTTACTTGAAGGTATTTGTTGCTTTATTTGTATGCAGCTTGTTTATAGCGGATGTTTATTCGCAGGATAATCCTTTTGCCGGAGGTAGCGGCACTTCCCGTGATCCTTATCAGATAGCTACTCCTCAACAATTTGATGAAATGCGAAATTATCGGGACAGGCGTTTTATTCTAATAGAAGATCTTGATTTTGCCAATTACATGCATGGAGAGGACGGAGTATGGTGGCCTATAGGCGAATGGGGCTCCGGCGATAATGCAGCCGAGCGTTTCAGCGGGACATTCGACGGACAAGGTCATACCATCAAAAATCTTTCTGTGGAAAGAGTAGCTCATGATTTGAGTTTGTTTGGAGTAACCGATGGTGCTAAAATTGTAAATCTGGTCATTGAAAATTGCGAAATAATCGGAGAAGGACGGTTGGGAGTATTGACCGGTGCTACTTTCAGAACCGAATTGGACCAAATAGCGGTTATAAACAGTAAATGCCTCAATACCTTGTCAGATCACGGTTCTCATGCAGGAGGAATTACGGGTCCTACTTACGGATCAACCATTACAAATTGCTATTCGGCCGGAGGTACGGTATATGGTAAAGACGGAGTAGGCGGTATTTGCAGCGGTTTTGATTCAAATACAACCTTGTCTAACTGTTACACTACTTGTTCTATTGAAGGTAATACTGCTGTTGGCGGATTGTCGGGACATGCTCATAACGGTTCCATTATCAATAGTATTGCGATGAATGCAGAGATTTTGGCGCATGAGGGAGCTTTTAATCGCTTGGCAGGAGGTTATGGAGGAATGACGTTTGTTGATAATTATGCTAAAGCCGATTTAACCATTAATGGAAATATTGTAGATGTGGACCTGGGATTAACCACTGTAAATGGTGAAAATGCATCTTCTGCTGAAATTATTTCTTTTGATTTTTATAAGAACAAATTGAATTTTGAGGAAAGTATCTGGAAGATGGATCCCGAAATTTCACCTTACCCCATCTTTGTTTGGCAGAAAAAAAGCACTACCGGAATCACTGAGATAGATAATAATCCGTATAAGATCTATGTTTCTGATGGAATATTAAATATCACGGAGTTGAACGGAGGAGAAAAAATCAGTGTGTATAATGTGAACGGAATATCCCTTTTCGGGAAAACAGCTTCATCTTCTCAAGAGCTTATCCGATTGAATGAATGCGGAGTATACATTGTCCGGATCATTTCGGGAAGCAAATCAACGGTTGTGAAAATACTTAACTAATCATTGGTCTTTTATATGATCCTTACCTCGATATGCTATTTGAGGTAAGGATTATTTAAACCTAATAATCTAATTTAAGAGTATGAAAGGAAAATCCATTTCGAAAGAAAAGAAGTTTCCGCTTAAGCGGAACACTAATTTATTCTTGATATTGATGATCTTTATTGTGAGTTGGAATATATCGTTTGTAGCGGCTCAGAATAATTCAAGAGTAACTATATCGGGAACCGTAACAGATGTAAAAGGAGAACCTGTTCCGGGTGTGAGTATAATAATGGAAGGAAATAATTCGTTGGGCACCGTAACCGATATGGATGGGAATTATACGATTTCGCTCCCGAATGCCGACGCCTCGCTGATTTTTTCTTTTGTCGGATTTGAAACGCAAAAAATCCCGGTGAAAGGAAAACGCCAAATACAAGTCGTATTGAGTGAAGATGCTCAATTACTGGATGAAGTGGTAGTGGTAGCCTATGGTACACAAAAGAAAGTAAACCTGACCGGAGCCGTAAGTGCGGTAACGGCTAAAGAAATTAATACGGCTACAAATTCGAATGTTCAAAATCTTTTAACGGGAAAAATTCCCGGATTGCGTGTTCAACAAAGAACCGGCGAACCGGGCGATTATAATGCAAAAATGGATATCCGCGGCATGGGGAATCCGTTGATCATCATCGACGGAGTGACCCGGGATGTTGCTGCTTTTCAGCGATTGGAAGCAAACGAAATTGAAAGTGTTTCGGTATTGAAAGACGGTGCAGCTGCCGTGTACGGAATGAGAGCCGGAAATGGAGTAATGCTGGTTACTACCCGCAAAGGGGTAAATGAGAAAACGCAGATCAATTACACGGGAACGTTCGGATTTCAAAATCCTTCCGGATTGCCGGATGTACTGAATGCCCATCAATATGCCGAGTTGGTAAGGGAAGTCGATAGAAATATGGGACGTGGCATCGATGCTACTTTTACTAAAGAAGATGTCGAAAGATTCAGGCAACAAGGAGCTACCGACTGGCAAAGCTTATCGTTGAAAAATACAGCCCCGGTAATGCATCATAATGTGACTGCGAGCGGGAGTAATGAAAAAATAAATTATTTCTTGTCTTTGGGATATTACAACGAAGAAGGAATCTGGAAGAGCGGGGATATGAATTATGAGCGGTTCAATGTGCGTTCCAATTTAGGGTTTAAGATTACCAACCACCTGAAAGCGGAAGCATTGATAAGTCTTATGTCCGATGAGAAAAACCAACCTTTTAAAGATACGTGGGAAATTTTTAAGTCTATATGGATGCTGAGACCGACCGAAACTCCTTATGCCAATAATAATGAGAACTTCCTGAATGATGCCATGTACGGCCTTAATCCGTTGGCTATTCTTTATAAGGATCAAGCGGGATATAAACGGTTTAATAATCGTACTGTCAATACAACTTTCTCGCTTACTTATGATGCTCCCTTTTTGAAAGGACTTAGCGCCAAATTTTTATACGGGTATGATTACAAGACGTTAGGAAGTAAAGAGTTTCAAAAGAAATATACGTTGTATAAATACGACAGTGCTGCAGACGATTATTACCCGCAAAATTATGCAGGTCCTTCTGCTTTGTATAAAAATTCATGGAACGGTAAAAAGGAACAAATGGTGTTTTCTTTGAATTTTGAACGTAATTTCCTCAACAGTCATAATCTGAATGTATTGTTTTTGGCAGAATCCAATTCAAATACAGAAGATAATTATTGGGCAAGGAAAGAATTTCAAATGGATGCGGTAGATGAGTTTTATGCCGGCATTGATGATGAAACCACTACGGTGGGTGCGGATGCCGGTAAAATATGGAAAGATACCAATATGGGATTGGTCGGCCGTATTAATTACGATTATAAATCAACATATTTGTTGGAAGCCGGTTTTCGTTACGACGGATCTTCCAAATTTGCTCCGGGCCATCGTTGGGGATTTTTTCCTACTGTTTCCGGCGGTTATCGTATATCGGAAGAGAGTTTTATTCGAAATATAGAAGCCTTGTCTTTTATAACCAACCTGAAATTGAGAGGCTCTTACGGAGTGATGGGCGACGACAGTTCTTCCCGTTATCAGTATTTATCGGGTTACGATTATCCGGGAGCCGGCTACGTGTTTGGAGATGAAACTTACAAAGGTCTTGGATTCAGAGCATTGGCAAATGAAAAGTTGACTTGGTTTACTTATAAAAACCTCAACGTGGGAGCCGATTTGGACCTGTGGAACGGACTTCTTACTGCTCAAGTGGATTTCTTTTGGAGATATGGCAGCGATTTGCTGGCCGAGAGAGGAGGAACTCTTCCGGGTACCATCGGGGTGGCCATGCCTCAGGAAAATATAAATGAGAATTTATATAAAGGATTTGAAATCGTAATCGGACATAGTAATAAAATCAACGATTTCCGTTATTCTGCTACAGCCAATTTTGCATTGACCCGGCGTAAAAACCGTTATTTGTTGGAAGGAAACTTTGTAAACTCCTATGCCAAGTGGAGAGGAAGTTATAGTGGCCGGTATGCGGATATGGGATGGGGATACGGTTCGAAGGGACAATTCCAATCCATGGAAGATATTTGGAATTCTCCTATACAAGACGGATTGGGCGGATCGAGCCAATTGCCCGGAGACTGGAAATACCAAGATTGGAACGGAGACGGTATGATTGATGATAATGATGTTCATCCGATGAGTTTTGAGCATACGGGTGATAACGGTAATCCCAAAATGACCTTCGGGATGACATTGACTGCCAATTGGAAAGGATTCGATGCGAATCTTCTCTTTCAGGGAGGTGCCGGGTTTAATGTTATTTATTTCGAACAACTTCAATATCCTTTGTGCTTCGGAGGAAACGGATTGGCTCATTTTTACGACCGCTGGCATCAGGATGAAGAAGGCAATTGGATTGCCGGAAAATGGCCTACTACACGTGATCCGGGTTCATTCGGCGTAAATTATGCACGGGCAAAACAAACTACTTACAACGCGTCTTACCTGCGTTTGAAAAGTGCGGAAATAGGATATACCATTCCCGCAACGCTGACTCGCAGGTTCAAAATAGATCGTTTACGGTTGTTTGCAAACGGATACAACCTGTTTACTGTCTCGAATCTGGATTTTGTCGATCCGGAACATCCGGAAGGCAATTACGGCTACTTATATCCCATTATGAGGAATTTCACTTTTGGAGTTAACCTAACTTTTTAATTCAAATGCCATGAAAGTAAATCAATTATTTATAGTCCTGACCGTGTTGCTCTCTTTTTGTTCTTGCAGTGATTTTCTGGATGTATCTCCTCCGAATATTATACAGGATGATAAGATCTTTACTTCGGAGTCGGGAGTGAAATCCTATATGACCACCTTGTATTATGATCTGCCTGTGGAAGATTTCAGGTTTACACAACAGGGATTCAATATAAGAGGGAAAGGGTTGGCCCGGATACCCAATGTTTCCGGTGAAGCTATGTGTCATGTGGCAGATGATATTTCCAATATTGGCGACGGCACTTGGTGGGGATTGTGGGATTACGGTAAAATACGAAGGGTAAATTATTTCATACAAACACTGCCGAAGTATAAGTCCAATTTTTCCGAATCTCTTTACAACATGTGGCTGGGAGAAGCTTATTTTATAAGAGCTTATTATTATTTCGCCATGACTAAGCGCTATGGAGGAGTGCCTATCCTCAAAGAGCCGCAACAGTATGAGTTTGGCAATGAAGATGTCGAATATCTGAAAATACCGAGAAACACGGAAAAAGAATGTTACGACTTCATTGGAGAAGATTTGGATCAGGCTGCCGGGTTGCTTCCGGAAACCGAAACGATATTGGGAAAAGGAAGGGCTACACGCTATGCAGCCCTCACGTTAAAGTCAAGAGCGATGTTATATGCCGGAAGTATTGCACGATACGGAAAAGTGGAATTGGACGGTGTGGTCGGAATTGACGCAAGTCTTGCCAATAATTATTTTGAAGCGGCATATAATGCGGCTGAGGCGGTAATCAATTCGGGACGCTACAGCCTTTATCGAGGGAATTCGGATAAAGCCAAGAATTTTGCCGAATTATTTTTGGCCGAAAACAGCAGTGAGAACATTTTTGTCAAGTATTTCAAAAGAACGGTAAACGGACACGGATGGGATGTATATTTTATTCCTTATCAATACCATGGAATCGGGTTTGCCTCTAATTTCAATCCTCCTCTGGAGTTTGTCGAATTGTTTGAACGGAAAGACGGAACACCGGCCAATTTGGAGGAAAGATCCAAGAATGTCCGTTTGGACGATCCCGGTGAATTATTTGAAGGAATGGATGCCCGATTCTACGGATCAATCATTTACCCGAATGCCATTTTCAAAGGAGAACCCTGCTCCATGCAAAAAGGGCTGATCATTGAAAACGGAACAAAAAGGGAAGATGCGGTGGATTATGAAAGAGCCATTTACAAGGCCGAATCCGGAAAGGAATATCATATTGTGGGAAAAAGCGGTTGCGGCAGATATTCCGGAAATATGACCGGCTTTTATATTCGTAAATATTTGAATGAATCGATGCCGACTGCAGATGTACAGGAACATTTTTCGGAGCAAAATTGGATTGATTTCCGATATGCCGAGGTTTATCTGAACGGAGTGGAAGCTGCGGTTGAAAGCGGAAAAAATTTGGAGAAAGCGTTAACCTGGATCAATGATCTGCGGGATAGAGCCGATCTGAAACCTTTTGTCACAAGTGATCTTACAGTAGAGAAAATAAGACGGGAACGTCGGATCGAACTTGCTTTTGAAAATCATGCTTATTGGGATTTGCGCCGTTGGAGAATTGCCGATAAAGAATTTGAAACAAAACGATTTACGGGTTTATTTCCCTATCTGGATATAAGGGATGAAAAATACGTTTTTGAAACGGGATCGGCCAATAACTATTATTATACATTCGATCCCAAAATGTATTACGAACGCATTCCCGAAAACGAAATAGCAAAGAATGATAAGTTGATACAAAATCCATTATATAACTAAAAAGAATAAGTGATGAGAAAAGTAATTTATATATTTCTTATGGTTTCCTTTCTGTTATCGTCTTGCAGTGAGTATTTTGAATACGATAATTTTGATGAACCGGATTCGGGAATAGAAGGAACCGTTACGGATAAAAAAACGAATGAACCTTTGTCGACAGAGACGGGTAACAGCTATAAAATCGAATATTATGAGTTGAGTTGGGAAGAAGCCGGAAATTCCACTCAAGCGCGTACTTTTTGGGGAAAAGCGGACGGAACGTTCAGGAATACGAAAATTTTTGCGGGAAAATACCGTATTGCGTTAAAAGAAGGAGCTTTTCATTCGCCCGAACCGACTGTCGTAACGCTGAATAAGAATAAGCTTACGCAATTAAATTATTCCGTTGTCCCTTTTGCCAGAGTGAAAATCGATGAGCTGAAATTGGAAGGGCAAAAGCAAAATAACTTGGTTATTACTTATACGGTGGAAGATACGGAAACGGAAATAAATACGGAAGGCATGGAGGAAGATCTGTATATTTTAAGTGAAGCACAGGTGTTTATTTCCCGAAAATCTCCAAACGTGGGAGTTGCCAATACAGAAACTCAATTTACCTTGAGAGCTAAGAAAAACATATCCGATTATGTACCGGGTGTTCCCAAAACTTATATAGAAAGGAATGTGATTAATTTGCCTCCGGGGAAATATTGGATTCGTATAGGGGCCCGAACGGATAATCCTCAGAAACGATACAATTTTACTCCTGTTCAAGAGTTTACCGTTCCCGAGTTGTAACTTGTAAAAGAATAGGACAATGAGTAAAAAATATATTCTTGCGGGCTTTTTCGGATTCCTGTGTTTTAGTAGTTTGTTTTCTCAAGAGAAGTTAGTTTTTGACGCAAAAAGAAGTGAGTCCGAAAAGCCCGGTCAAGAGGCTTTATTGATTAAAATGGATAAAAGTGCCGTGTCGGTTATTTATGATCCGTCAAATACTGCTTTCTTTGATGAAGATGGTGTTCGCGGTACTTCTTCCGGCCTTCTGCTGGATTTGGGAGAAATTGATTTCGGAAACAAGGAGTATGATAAGTTGTGGGTGGAAACGTCCTATATCGGTGCTCTTCAAGAGGACTCCCGGTTTGAATTTTATCTGGACGATCAACTGATGGAACCGAAGACGGACTTGACCATTCCGTTAAATATACCTCCGGATCCTTACGAGAGCGACAGAGCGCCTCAAACCGGTATGTTTTTCAAAAATAAGTATGCGGAACAAATTTCTGTTTTTGATATCCGAAGGGACGACAACGTATCCAAGATGGTAAGCGGTGTGATGCAGGGAATTTTAAATCAGGAATATGCCCGGATTTACTTGATTTCCGACGGACATCATATTACCCAGTTGGATGATACGGGGAGACCGTATGAGATTGAAAAAGCGTATCCGCATTGGATGTATGGAGGTTTCGCTTCCATTATTGGCATGTATGGAGATCAATTTGATAAGTTGGTAGTCTGGGACGAAGAAAAAGAATGGACTTGGTGCTTGGCTCAAATGATTTGTGCGCAACAAAAAGGGATTCCGGTGACGGAAACGATGAAAGATTTTATCGTAAAGGAATTAAAATGGGATAAAGAAATAGAAGATATTCGCAGTAATTGGTCCGGCAGATCGGAAGCTTATCAATGGGCGATTGAACGGTTAAGTGAGAATTGCCATAAAACGTTGAGCTTTTCGGCCGGGTTGAGGAGTGATTATAAATCTAATCCCTGGAGAATCTATGACTATGCGGCAGCATCGAAGGGTTTTGTATTTTGGCTGGACGAAACCAAAGCCGACGAAACTGCAATGATAGGGAAAATATGTAAAAAGATGGATTATCAACCGGGATCATCCACCATGGGATACGGCAAAAGCAGTGATGGAGACGGTTTGAATTCGGCAATTAATAAATACAATGTCGGATTTATGGTAAGCGATTATTATGCTAATGGAAGCTTTTGGTGTTCTTATCCCGGCAAATCATTTTCTCAGCGTAAGGGGCAAGCTGTTAAAGCAGAACCCGGGAAGATATATGTAAGTTTGATTTGGAGCGATGGAGATAATGTCCAGTTTGATGCGAATCAAATGTATAACATGTTTAAAAACGCTAAAGGAAGGGGGAAAATACCGGTGGGCGTAACGATGGCTTCCGTTTTGCAGGAGTTAAACCCGTTTTTATTGGAGTCTTTTTATAAAAACTTAACTTCGAATGATGAATTGATTGCCGGACCCTCCGGGTTCCAATTTATTTATGGAGATTCTTACCGGGCCGACGGCTATGATACTTGGCTGGATATGAACCGCCGATGGATAGAAACCGCCGGTTTTCATACCGGTTGCTTATGGAATACGTCTAAACAAGACCGTTTTGATAAATATATGTCTACCTGCGGTTTGCAGGGGATTTTTGACGGGTGGAGCAAAAACCAATACCGCTATATAAATAATGTGGTGGCCGTAAATCAGGGAGCCCATTGCTGGAAGGAAGGAGATGTATATGATGATCTGATTAAAACGCAACCCAACAACCTGAAACCGGTCTTTCGGAATGTATACCTCATAACAGCCAATTACGGCGGAGAAGGAGGATATGAACGGTTGTTACGTGAATTACAACGGTTGGAATCTCATATGCCCAACACCTACGTTTATCTGTTGCCCATGGACCTGTGTGCTACTTTAAAGCGATATATGGATGAAAACGGCGGGAAATATTAACATTTTGCAGGCTATGAGAAAAATAATTTTATTACTGTTTTTTTTACTTCCTTTCTGTTGCCTCTATCCGGACGATTTACGTATTTCGATGGGAAACTCGTCGGGTAACGGTCAAAATGTATATGTTCGGATTGAGGATAAAGGAACTGCGGAAGGAGGAGCAAGGTATGATAAAGAGACACGATCCATTGTCAATACGAGCGACGGAACTTGCATCAGTATCGGGAATGTAGATTTCGGAAGCGGAAGATACGGATTGTATTCTCATATTTTGATTGAATACAGTTGCGATAATCTTGTTTCGACGGGTTTTTTCGATATTTACTTAGGTAATACTACTACTCCCATTGCTTCCGTTCCCGTGGAAAAAACCAATCCGGGAGCGGTGAGAGAAGGGTATTCTACGATGAATGTAAATGTGGTGGGTACCCATCGGCTTTATATTCGCTGGCGAGGGCATGCCGCTTCCATAAAAACTGTGGGAGGCCGGGAACTTAAACCGTTTGCCGAAGTGAAAGCGGTAAGAACAGGCTCTCCGTTGAACTATCAATATTCCTTTACAGGTATAGAAAAAATAGAAGGAGTTCATCGCCTTAAAATGTTGTGGAAGAACCAAAATGCAAACGTATATGCGGTTTATTTGAGTAAATCGGAAAATACTTCGATTCGCAACCCCGGTAACGAGCCGGAAGCGGGATATAAAATATATTCACATGGAAGCACTGTATATGTGGAATCCGAGACTTCGTTAGAGAAGGTGACTGTTTATTCTGTTACGGGAAAAGAAATATACAAAGCTTCCGTAGAAGAATGCATTTTGTCCGTTTCTTTACCGGAAGGTATCTATTTGATCAGGATAGATAAGGGACCGGAAGGAGTATATGTAAAAAAAATAATAGTACGGTACTGAAAAACGTATGAAACCGGGAACCGGGAGTTAGGAACGAGGAATTAGAAACCGGGAATATTTTTTTATTTGCTTGTTTCATCGGCTAAATACCCAAAGCGTTTGGGGAAGATCGGAAATAAGTCCCGTGAGGGACGATATGATGCTTAACCGCATGTGTAGCGCAAGCGAAACTTGCGGAATGAGAAAAGTCTCCCTTCCATTGATCCTTTTGCATCAAGGCAAAAGTAAATAAGATGATAAAGTGCTGACTAATAAAATAATAAATTTTTATTAAATATGAACTATAACAATGAAAAGAAGTATCTTGATAATAATATCCTGGCATGTATGCCTCTTAGTCGCTTTTTCGAATAACATCGACATTCCCGTTTCGCATCTGAGGGCCCCGGCTTACCCCTTGGTAACGATCGATCCTTATATATCGGCATGGTCTCATACCGACAATTTATATGATGACGATGTGAGGCATTGGACGGGAGAAAAACATCCGTTAATAGGGGCTATTCGGGTAGACGGAAAGGTATATCGTTTTTTGGGAGGAGAAAACAGGTTTGTCGTTCCTTTGTTAAATGATGCCGGAACCGAAAAATGGGAGGCTTCTTATACTACTCATGCCCCTTCTTCTGCCCTTTGGTATGCCAACGGGTTTGATGATATCGGGTGGGAAAAAGGCCCCGGGGCTTTCGGTACTTCCGATATGCCGAACATAGGAACCGAGTGGAATACAAAAGATATTTGGATCAGGCGCGATTTTCATTGGTCGGAAGAAGCGGGGAAGAACAAAAAACTTTTTCTGGTGTATTCGCATGATGATGTTTTTGAATTGTATATTAATGGAGAACAAGTTGTTAATACAGGTCTGTCATGGAATAACCATGTGGTCGTTGCTTTAAACAATCAAACGATACAATCGTTGAAGGCAGGGAAAAATACCATTGCCGCTCACTGCCGGAATACAAGGGGCGGAGGATATGTTGATTTTGGCATCTTTGGGGAGGAAGAAACGGAGTATTCTTTTTCAACTACGGCAGAACAATTATCCGTTAACGTTTTGCCCACACAAACTTATTATTCGTTTTATTGCGGTCCCGTTCAATTGGATTTAACGTTTACAAGTCCTTTAGTATTGAATAATCTCGATTTGTTGGGCAGCCCGGTTAATTATGTCAGCTATCGGGTAAAATCATTGGATAAAAACAATCACGATGTCCGGATTTACTTTGCGGCGACTCCGCAATGGGCGGTTAATACGATGGATCAAGAGGTTACTGTGGAAGCCGGAGAGAAACAAGGAATGCGGTTTTTGAAAACGGGAACTGTCGAACAAAGTGTATTGGGCAAAAGCGGCGATCTCATCCGTATCGATTGGGGATATTTTTATTTAGCTTCCAAAGAGCACACACGCTCATCGATGACTTTTGGAAAAGAGGAAGAGATTGTAAAAACATTTATCGAATCCGGTACGTTGCCTGCCGGCAAAAAGGAAAAGTCGGTTGTCAATATGAACCGTACAATGGAGATAATGGCTTATACGGATAACCTCGGGCCGGTCGGCTCGCGGGAAGCAGAGGGACATTTATTACTTGCTTATGATGATATTGAATCGATACAGTATTTCGGGAAAAACCTGAAACCTTATTGGAAATCGAAAATAGCAGATATGGAAACAGCGCTTGCTTCAGCCGAAAAAAATTATCGGGAGACAATGGCCAAATGCGCCGAATGGGATAAGTATGTGATGGATGATACGGAGCATGCGGGAGGTCGTCAATATGCGGAACTTTGCGCTTTGTCTTACCGACAGTCGGTGGCCGCACATAAATTGGTAACCGGACCGGAAGGACAACTTTTCTTTTTCTCTAAAGAAAATAACAGTAACGGCTCTATCGGAACGGTGGATGTAACTTATCCGTCTTCCCCTCTTTTCCTTCGGTATAATACCGAAATAGCCAAGGCGATGCTGACATTCATTTTTGAATACAGTGAATCGGGACGTTGGACGAAACCGTTTCCGGCACATGATGTGGGTACTTATCCCTTGGCAAACGGACAAACTTATTTGGAAGACATGCCGGTAGAGGAAGCCGGAAATATGATCATTATGACCACCGCCATAGCAGTCATCGAAAAAGATGCTTCGTATGCCCGGGATCATTGGGAAACATTGACCGTATGGGCCGAATATTTGATGAAAGAAGGCCTCGATCCCGAAAATCAATTGTGTACGGAAGATTTTGCGGGACACCTCGCTCACAATGCCAATTTATCTGCTAAAGCCATTATGGCCATAGCGGGTTATGGCAAACTGGCTGCCATGTTGAATAAAAAAGAAGCCCGTAAGTACACGAAAGCAGCCCGGGAAATGGCTGTTCGGTGGGAACAAATGGCGAATGACGGTGATCATTACCGATTGGCTTTCGACCGGGAAAATACATGGAGCCAGAAATACAATTTTGTATGGAATAAAGTACTCGGATTGAATGTGCTTCCCCGGCAAATTGTGTCGAAAGAAATTGCATTTTACCTGAAACAACAGAGTTGCTTCGGTTTGCCGTTGGATAATCGTTTCTCATGGAGTAAAATCGATGATACGGTGTGGACAGCCACTATGGCCGAATCCCCGGCCGATTTTATGGAGTTTATAATCCCTTTGTGGAGATATGCTCATCTTACACCATCGAGAGTTCCGTTGGGCGATTGGCATGAAACGACGGATGCTCGTTATATAAATTTCCGGGCACGTTCGGTCGTGGGGGGAGTGTTTATGAAATCGTTGAACGATTATATACAATCGGTGGGGAATGAGGAATTAGAAGCCGGGAATTAGGAATAA
>DAIQOU010000539.1:0-3465 GCA_036787725.1 Bacteroidales bacterium | reverse complement strand
AAGTGTTGTCATATTATCCTCATTATATAAAAAACGATTTGGTAGTGTATTACCAAACCACACGAATAAAAGAAGCGGATGCTGCCACCTTTAAGGATATAAACGGGTGGGGAGAGCAAGCCGAAGATAAGAATTACAGGTATACGGGAGCCGAAATAAACAGGGAAGAGCCCATTTGGTTTGGTATTTATGAATCGGGAGTCTATTTTCAAAATGACGGAAGTAAGAAGCTGCAAGATGCGGACCCTGACACATTCCAACCATTAAACCGGTATTACGGTAAAGATAAAAATGCAATTTATTGTGTTAATTATCGGGTGGAAGGTGCTGATCCGGGTACCTTTGAAATTATCGCTGAAGCGGTAGCAAAAGACAAAACTTCGGTATATCACGGGAGAAATAAGATAAAAGGGGCCGATCCCAAAACGTATATATCTTTAAATAAGAGGTATGGCAAGGATAATAAAAATGTTTTTTATGATGAAAAAAGAATAGAAACCGTTGATTTAGCAAGTTTTGAAGCCATTCATGACCTGTATGCTAAAGATAAAGTCCGGGTCTTTTTTCAAAACAACATCATCGCGAATGCCGATCCCGAAAGTTTTGAGGAGGTAGATAATTTGTATAGTAAAGATAAAAGAAATGTATATTACAAAGGAGAAAAAATAGAGAGGGCCGATCCTGGTTCTTTCAGCGTTTTTAAAGACTATTCAAAAGACAGTAACCGGGTGTTTCTGAAAAAAAATATTGTAGAAGATGCAGATCCTGCTACATTTGAAAAGTTTATAGGCAGTAATTTTTGGATCGACAAAAATTATGTGTTCTTGAACGGAGTGAAAATCCAAGATTCCGATCCGACTGCTTTTAGGGCGTTGGATGGTCAATATTACCAAGATAACAACAATATATATCACTTCAATTTCGGAAAAATGAATGCGGACAGGGCTTCATTCAAAGTAATAAGCAGCCGGTATGCTGTTGACAAAAATCACGTGTATGTCAGTGGAGAAATAGAGAAAAAGTATGATGTAACCACCTTTAATGTAAAAGATACCTATTATTGAGAAGGTATCGGACCGGTGGAAGGAGTATTATTCTTCTTCTTTATCTTTCCAATACTTCTCCGGCAAATAATCTTTTAACGGTATCTGAATATATCCGTTTTCTCGTATCCGTTTCGTCATATTGCGATTGGCAATAAAGCAGATGCGTGAAAGCTCTACTTGTCCGGGTGTCACTTCTGCCGGATGCTCGCATCCTTTGCCGGTCAAGGACGTTTGAAATGATCCCAAGTTGTTAAGGTTTACCGTAAAACCGTAACTCAAAAAGAATTCGATGGCTTCGGCGGCTTCCGTCAATACTCCTTCCACCACCCCGGGTGCGAGGCCCGTTCGTTGGGATACGCGAGCGGCAATATCCTTATTGGTTATTCCGCCTCTCGGCTGTACTGTTTTTGCAACGGGATACCACAGTTCTTTCGACTCGCGAGCTAGGGTGTTTTTCTTTCTTCGTACAATATAAGAAATGGCCATACTTCTACCGATTTGATTTTCTTGGTTAGTATATACAATTAATTGAGATGCTGCAACAGTTGTGTTTTAGATGTACATCTAACGCTGCGTTACATGTACATCTAAAGCAGTCTGAGATGTACATCTAAAACATTCTTTTTGCGGCAAAGATAATATTTACTTTGCAGCAGACAAGAAATTCATATCAGTTATTTTTAACGATTGTATCTTAAGATAACGTACTGTAGGCTCTTCGGGTTTGAGATAGATTTGAATTTCCTCCTGCCGGAGACGGATTACTTTTTTAATGGTATCGGGTTGCTTCGATTTTGGGTGGTTGTTTTTGAGTTTAGACATACTTAAAAACAGAATTAAAATGTGAAGGCGGAAATTAAAAAACGGTTCCGACCTTTCCCGCTGTCTAAGCTTTTCGAAGGCTTTTGCAGATGCATTAACATTCTGCACGGGGGTATCGAAACCGCATATTCTTAAGTTCGGACATAAAGGAATATCCGCAATAAAACAAACGAATTTAGAAGCTCTCAAAAAAGTTTAGACAACGCCAATATAGCTTTTGTGAAAGGAAAGAATAAAATAAGGAAAAAAATCACATCATTATTCAACCGGGTGCAAATAGTCGGTTATCCGTTGTATCGACTAATCGATATTCCGGATATCTTTGTAACCGGAAATTACGATTAGATAAAACAGCGTACTGATTTTAAAAAAACAGGTGATGAAGAAATTAGGAACAAAGGGCATAAAAGTGTTGAAGACGAGTCATTTGTTATTTGTAATGATATGGGTCGTCGGAGTATTGGCAATGGCTGTGATTGGTTTGATAAAACCTCGGTCGGGAGACGAATTATATATGGCTTTATATATCACCCGGCTTATAGACGATGTATTTGTAATTCCCGGAGCCGTATGTACGGTTCTCTCGGCAGCAGTATACGGCCTGTGTACTAATTGGGGATTCTTTAAATACCGATGGATAACGGTGAAATGGATTGTTTCTATTTTAATAATTGTGGTCGGTACCTTTTATTTCAGTCCCAAATTGGACCGCTGTTTGGAAATTGTTCGTTTAACGCAGGATGCAGCGTTGAATAATCCCGAATTAATTTCCAATTTACATATTACTGCGGCGGGTGCGTTCATTCAGTCGGGAGCACTTATTTTTCTTGTTATAATTTCTGTATTCAAACCTTGGAAGAAAAAAAAGAATACATGAAGTGTCGTACATAATTGTATTGCCGATACTTCGATAAAAACAGATCGTTATTTACGTCTCTTTATTGTTGCGAAAATACTTAATCGGGAGGAAAACTGCCGAGAGCAGAATAATTGAAAACAGTAGGGTACCGATTAAGAGCAGCTTTAATCCTTCCGGACTGCCGGCGGGAAATTCCTTGTATTCGGAAAGCACGGCCAACAACATATAGATAGAGCCGACTCCGAGCGCCAAGGATAAAAAGAGAGCCATTGTTTTATTTTTCAGTATCAGTAATCCGGATATAAACAGAATGATGCCGATCATCAGGTAATTAATCCGGGAAGAAGGAGCCGATAAATTATCTGCAAACCAATAGACGGCTGTCAGTAAAATAAGGATTTCCGGGAGATAAGACAATACTCTTTTTACTTTTGGTGTTTTCATCTTTTATTCTTTAAGTTATTACTGTTGAAACGGATTTCTCCTCTCGAGGGACTCCGGAGAAGGCCAACAATCGGTTGGTCAGCCTCCTACGGCTGCTTTCTGCTGATTTGGTTTCATATCCGTGTCGGTTTCATTCCGGTATTGGCAAACTCCTCCCCCTCAAGTCCCGGGAGGGACACCTTGATGTTTAACCGACGGTGAAGCAAGGCGTAACCGTCGGAAGTGTCGGAGAGGGGCTCTTTCGGACCGCAAGTTTCGCTTGCGCTACACATGCGGTTAAATATGATTTCGTCC
>DAIQOU010000538.1:0-3470 GCA_036787725.1 Bacteroidales bacterium | reverse complement strand
TTACTATTATTTGTTTCATTATAAATGTAAAAAATAACCGATGCAAAGGTATTACTTTTTTCCGGTTCTTAAATGGAGTAAGCAATGACTTGTATCGCCCAATAAAATACTATTCTTTTGTCAAATATTGCCTTTGTGTTTATATCTATACTTAAATAATTAAGTATTCTTTGTTCATGAAGACAAAACAAGGAAAATATCTTGTCATTCATTGTTAAATTATTGTTTCTTTTAATTGCTTGAAGGATAGTTTTATGCGTTATTTGTTATTTAGAATTAAAATTAAAAAACAAAATTAGGACAAAAAAAATGACATTATACTAAAAAACTTAAATATTTAATATAAATTTGTGGTGTCAAAAATAACAAAAACCAATAAAAGATGCAGACTAAGAAAAAAGGAAAACTTATTATGCGTGTGGCTTGGTCCGAAACGCTGAGAGCTTTGAAAGTTGGAGAAGTGATCGAGACTGTATTAATCGATAGAATAAACGTAGTCCGACATATATCCAGAATAAGTAAATTGGAAGATAAAAAATTTACTACCAGGAAAACCGGTAAAAATCGGTTGGAAATAGAACGTATCCAATAAAAAACCAAAAATGAGCGGCTTTTCTTATTCAGCCACTCAATCGGGAGGGATATGTTGCAGGTAGGATTGATAGAGCAAAATAAATTGTAAATATTGAATTTAACTAACTATCAATAAATCAGATCCTGTTTATGGACAGTTTTATTTGTATATAAATTATTATCCTTATTAAAGTTGACCTTCTTTCTTAAAGAAGTTTATAAGTTGAAAACACAATACATTCCTAGAATTGAAAGTAAATAAACGGTTGTATTTCCGATGATTTTATTTGCATTACAATGACAATTACTACTGCAATTGCTAAGGCTTTTACCATTAATGGAGTATTGATTACTTGTTGTAAACATTTGTTTTCTATTTTTTGGGGAATAAAATGTAATACATATCCGATTCCCATCAAAATAAAGACAGCCGGATATCCGGTCAGTAATTCAACAAGCAGCTCCGGATGAAAGTTAAAAGTCATTTGAGATAACATTTCCAATGCAGAGTCGAATGAGTTTGCGCGGAAAAATAACCATCCGAAACAAACCAAATGAAATGTTAAAATAATGCCGAGTATTCGTTGAAAAAATCCCATCTTGGCCCCATCGGGTTTTAAAGACGGGAAAAGAGACATGCATAATTTATGAATGGCTAAAGCTATACCATGTAAGGCTCCCCAACAAATAAAGCGTAAGGAAGCTCCATGCCACAGGCCTCCCAACAACATAGTAATGAGCAGGTTTATATAGGTACGAATCTTCCCTTTTCTGTTTCCTCCCAGGGATATATATAAATAATCCCGCAGCCAGGAAGAAAGTGAAATGTGCCATCTGCGCCAAAATTCGGTAATGGTTGCCGATTTGTAAGGAGAATCAAAGTTAATGTTAATTTTATATCCCAATAATAAAGCAAATCCGATGGCCATATCCGAATAACCTGAGAAATCGCAGTAGATTTGCAGCGCATATCCGTAGATTCCGAATAAATTTTCTATTCCGCTGTATAATCCGGGATTATCGAATATTCGATCTACGAAATTAATACTGATATAGTCTGAAATAACCGCTTTTTTAAATAGACCTGTTACAATAAGAAAGACTCCTCTGCCGAACATTTCTTTGTCTACGAATAAAGGGCGACTTATTTGCGGTAAAAAATCTTTGGCTCTGACAATGGGACCTGCAACCAGTAAAGGAAAGAAAGAGACATAAAAAGCGTAATCTAAGAAGTTAGATACCGGTTTTAAATTTCCTCTGTATACATCCATTGTGTAACTGATGGATTGGAAAGTAAAGAATGAAATTCCTATCGGTAAAAAAATATCTAACGGTTCAAAGGTTTGAGAGGAAAGGTTGCAAAACAATTCATAAAAAAAGTTTGTATATTTAAAATAACAGAGCAGTCCTAAATTATTAACCAAGCTGAAAATCAAGAACATCTTCCGGCCTTGCTTATTTTTTGTCGAGGCAATGCCTTGCCCCAAGGTAAAATCAATTACCGTGACATATAACAAGAGTAAGAAATAATCTCCGCTGGTTTTGTAATAAAAATAGTAGGAAAAAAGCGTAACATAAAAAATCCGTAAGCCTTTGTTATTCCGTAATAATATATAAACTAAGACAAAAGCAAAAAATAAAAACAAAAATAAACCGCTATTAAAAATGAGCGGAATATGAAAGTCGTATACAAATAATGATTTAAGTTTTTCTATGTCGAAATCAAACATTCTTTTCTCCTTTCGTTTTAACAGATTCGATTTGTTCCCGGTATGCTCTGTAAAAGGCTTCGAATAACAGTTCTCCTATGCATTCATATCCTTCTTTTGAAAAATGAATTCCATCTCTTGCCAATAATTTATGTTTACTCCAAGTGAAAGCGGAGCCTTTTCCTCCGGTAATGGAAAATAAATCCCAATAAGCCAATCGGTTTTTTTGAGCATATTCTACAATTGTTTTACTTACAATGGCAACATTGGGATGAGGTCTTCTCTTTTTAGTACGGTAACCCAGCCATGTTTCGGCCGGAGTTGTCAACAGAAAAATAGCATTGGGTGCATACTTTCTGATGGTATTGATTGTTTGGTCTATTTTTTTATAAACACTTTGAGGGTTAAATGCACGACTATAGGCTTCATTTGTGCCTAATGATATGATTATTAAAGAAGCTTCCAAGGTACTTAATTGCTCTGCAAATAATTCTTCTTCCGCATAATTACTGTAATGTGCACCGTTAATGCCGATTGCATGGTAGAGAATACCGTTTTTACCGTTTTTCAGGTTAAATCCGTAAATTCGGTTATCAGGCTTTCCTGCGGCTCGGATATTAAACTCCAATTCCGGTGTGGATTCATTCAGAATAAACCGCTGCATGTGATCTCCCGAAATTTCCCGGATATAATTACTTGAATCTGTGTTAGAGATAGAGACGGAACATTGATTGGCATTACAATATACGGTTACATCTCTGAAGTGCCATTTTTCAAAGTCGTATCTGTCCAGTGTTTCTATTTTGATCTTACAACTTTCATCTGTATTTCGTAACACAAGTCCTGTAAGGCCGAACGGAACGGTTCCCGGCTTGATACAACGAGTATATTCCCATTCTTGAAAAGAAGCGATACGATAATTTCGAGGTTCATTGGTGGCGGCCATTTTCAGCGGTGCTATTAATCCCCTGCCTGCATTTCCAAAATGGTTTTGAAAATGATCCCGAAGTCGGGAAGTTTGAAAATCGGCCTGAATATGAGAATCTCCCAAATGAATAATGGATACTGTATATGCACTGTCTGTTGTTTCCTCCAATTCTTTTAGGGACATAAAAAAGGGGGATAATGTTTTTCCCGGATCCGACAATACATTTTGTTTCACAGTCGGGAAACAAAATTGTTTTGAAG